>NC_013892.1:2112749-2414570 GCF_000027225.1 Xenorhabdus bovienii SS-2004 | reverse complement strand
GGTAAATTACCGCTTATTAAACACAGTAGGTAAAATGGGTTTGGTTTTTGACATCACAGCACTTTCTGATAATGAAATGATTTTCTATTGTCTGGATATTAGCCGTTCGAAAGATAATGGTGCTGTATCTGCACTGCTATTGAGAGTAGTTTTCAATAATTTATTGAAAAAACGAAAGTTTCATAAAAAAAGTGGTCTGCCAGATATGCAAGAGATCATGAACTGGGTGAACCGGATATTAAATGATACGGAGATTTCAGAACCACTTCCATTATTATTGGGTTATTACAATACGCATAATAAAACCATCTTAATGTCATCAGCAGGATTAAGTGCGCGTATTCAGTCTGGTAATCATCAACAGCAGTTGGGTAGAGGGATTCCTCTTGGTACGTTGAAGATAATTCATTCACATCAGGTATGTGAACATAGTTCTCTTTGGCAATGCCGCATATGGAATAACAAAAATCAAATAAAACTGATGTTTTCTCCACCATTTTATCAGTGATCCTATAACATTTATGCACCACTCTCAGGCGATATTAAATATTGAATTATGGGAATGTGATTAAACGCCAGCGTGCTGTATATCTAGCTGAGTTAGCTGGTATACTTGAGCGCATCATTTTTTACGCCTGCTTACGCGGGCGATTTTCTTCACACATCCGTTTTTTTAGAAAGTTAGTGCTAATGTTTAAGCTGCAAAAGGAGTTTTTTCAGCGAAAACCTAGCCGTAGGAGACAATATAATGTCAATTATAAACAAAAAGATAAAAAAAGCTGTTATCCCTGTTGCTGGTTTGGGAACAAGAATGTTGCCGGCGACCAAAGCCATTCCTAAAGAAATGCTCCCGCTGGTTGATAAACCACTTATTCAGTATGTCGTTAATGAATGTATTAAGGCGGGTATTAATGAAATTATTCTGGTTACGCATTCATCCAAAAACTCTATAGAAAACCATTTTGATACCAGTTTTGAATTGGAAGCGATCCTTGAAAGGAGGGTCAAGCGCCAGTTGCTAGATGAGGTACAATCGATTTGCCCAAATCATGTGACAATTATGCAGACCCGTCAGGGGATCGCAAAAGGATTGGGCCATGCGGTGTTATGTGCTAAGCCACTGATTGGTGATGAACCATTTGCTGTTATTCTGCCAGATGTCATTTTGGATGAATACAGTACAGATTTGTCGAAATATAATTTGAGTGAAATGTTGTCACGCTTTAATAGCAGTGGAGCGAGCCAGATATTGGTTGAACCCGTTCCTTTGGAAAGCGTCGCAGATTATGGTGTTGTTGATTGCCTTGGCGAAAATCTGCAACCTGGTGACAGCAAGCCTATTGCTCGTGTTGTTGAAAAACCCAAACCGGAAGAAGCCCCATCGAATCTTTCCATCGTTGGTCGCTATGTGTTGTCTGAAAAAATCTGGCCATTATTGGCGAAAACTGCACCGGGTGCAGGAGATGAAATTCAGCTGACAGATGCCATTGCTATGCTGATGGAAAAAGAACCCGTTGAAGCTTATCATTTGCAAGGCCGCAGTCATGATTGTGGTAATAAATTGGGTTATATGCAGGCATTCGTCGAATATGGTATGAAACATAAGGACTTAGGTACAGCATTCAAGGATTGGATCATGACATTGCAGAATCAGATCGAAAAATAATCTCTTGGTAATTTAAGGTGTGATATGAAAGTTACTGTATTTGGTATTGGCTACGTGGGCTTGGTTCAAGCAACTGTATTTGCTGAAGTCGGGCATGATGTACTTTGTGTCGATGTTGATGCAAAAAAAGTCGAAAACCTGAAAAATGGCCAGATCCCTATTTTTGAGCCAGGTTTAGTACCGCTTGTGAAGAAAAATTTTACGGAAGGGCGCCTGAATTTTACAACGGATGCTAAAGCCGGTGTTGCACATGGCAAATTACAGTTTATTGCAGTAGGAACGCCTCCTGATGAAGATGGATCAGCAGATCTTCAATATGTCACTGCTGTAGCCCGTACTATTGCGGAAAACATGGATGGCTACAAAGTTGTTGTTGATAAATCAACGGTACCTGTAGGTACGGCTGATAAAGTCAGAGCAGTGATGCAAACGGCATTAACTCAACGCAGCGCAGATTTTCCATTTGATGTTGTCTCCAACCCCGAGTTTTTGAAGGAAGGGGCAGCGATTTCTGACTGTATGCGTCCTGAGCGTATTATTATTGGCTGTGATAATGACAATGTGATTGATGTGATGCGCGAACTGTATGAGCCATTTAATCGTAATCATGATCGTATGATTGTCATGGACATCCGCAGTGCAGAGTTGACTAAATATGCAGCTAACTGCATGTTGGCAACTAAGATCAGTTTTATGAATGAAATTGCAAACTTGGCAGAAATGTTAGGGGCTGATATTGAGCATGTACGTCAGGGAATAGGTTCTGATTCGCGTATTGGCTATCATTTCATTTATCCAGGATGCGGATATGGTGGTTCATGTTTCCCGAAAGATGTTCAGGCATTGATCCGGACTTCCGAGCAGATTGGATATACACCTAAAATACTTCAGGCGGTGGAACTGGTTAACGAAAAACAAAAGAGTAAGCTGCCTACTTTTGTTAAACGCCATTTTGGTGATGATTTATCAGGTAAAACATTCGCAATTTGGGGATTATCATTTAAACCTAATACGGATGATATGCGTGAGGCATCAAGTCGCGTATTGATGGAAGCATTGTGGGAAAGCGGTGCTAAAGTGCAGGCATATGATCCAGAAGCTATGCAGGAAGCTCAACGTATTTATGGCCAGCGTGATGATCTTTCTCTTATGGGAACAAAAGAAGCGGCATTAAAAGATGCGGATGCTTTGATTATCTGTACAGAATGGCAGAATTTCAGAGCGCCTGATTTCGATATAGTGAAGGATTCAATGAAATCGCCAATAATTTTTGATGGGCGCAATCTTTACGATCCAGAACGCCTGCAATCGCGTGGATTCACTTACTATGGCATTGGTCGTGGCGCCTCTATCAATCCAGTTGTTTGAGTTATGATATGAAATTTTTAGTGACAGGTTCCGCTGGTTTTATTGGTTTTCATGTTAGCCAGCGGTTATTGAGTATGGGGCATGAAGTTGTCGGTATCGATAACATCAATGATTATTATGATGTTAATTTGAAGCAGTCGAGATTAAATTTATTACTCCCTCATACGAATTTTCAATTTGAAAAATTAGATCTGGCAGACAGAATTGCAATCTCGGAATTGTTTGTTAAACACCAATTTCAGCGAGTCATCCATCTGGGAGCCCAGCCGGGGGTTCGTTATTCAATACAAAACCCAATGGCATATATTGACGCCAATATCGTTGGTCATATCAATATTCTTGAAGGATGTCGTCATAATCGTGTTGAGCACTTATTATATGCATCTTCAAGTTCAGTGTATGGATTAAATAAAAAGCAACCGTTTTCCACTAATGATTCGGTTGATCATCCTGTTTCTTTATATGCGGCGACGAAAAAAGCTGATGAGTTAATGTCTCACAGCTATTCTCATCTCTATCAACTACCAACAACGGGATTGCGGTTTTTCACTGTATACGGGCCGTGGGGACGCCCTGATATGGCTTTATTTAAGTTCACTAAAGCTATGTTAGAGGGGCGGTCAATTGATGTTTATAATCATGGTAATATGGTGAGGGATTTCACATATATTGATGATATTGTCGAATCTATAATCAGATTGCAAGATATCATTCCTATTCCTAATAAAGACTGGTTAGTTGAAGATGGGGAGATATCTTCTAGCTCTGCTCCGTATCGTATTTACAATATTGGTAACGGTCAGCCGACAAAATTGGGTGATTTTATTGAAGCTATTGAAGCGTCATTAGGGATTAACGCCAAGAAGAACTTTATGGAAATTCAGGATGGTGATGTATTATCAACTTGTGCGGACTCAAACACACTTTATGATAAGATTGGCTTTTCACCTGATACTCCAGTGAAGGAAGGGGTGAAACGGTTTGTCGATTGGTATTTGGATTTTTACCAGAAATCGGAACAATGAAAAGGCAGTAAAAAGGAGCGAACCGCTCCTTTTTTATAATTCTATGTTAATAAAAAACTAAGTTAGTGTTAAATTTGTTTTCAGCACATCGCAAATATGCAGGCGATTTGGCCGTTAATATAACACTCTGTGCCTTTACATCAGCCAATAAATAACTTAGTTAGATATATTAATCATAAAACAAAAATACCCTTGATAGGGTATTTTTGTTATTAAGTTTACAAAACAACTGATTAGATCAAGAAATCTTCCAGCTTTTTGCCTTCTTCATCAATTGCTTTTTTGATTACAGCTGGTGTACGGCCTTGGCCAGTCCAAGTTTTAGTTTCACCTTCGTCAAAGTATGAATATTTGGCTGGACGTGTAGCACGCTTAGATTTGCTAGTGGCTTTACCGCTTAAAGCATCTACTAAATCGCTTAATTCAATGCCGTCTTTCTCCAGCATTTCACGATATTCTTGAAGCTTACGGCTGCGCTCTTCTATTTGTGCGCGAGCTTGGCTGTCTTCGTCACGACGTTCTTCAACAACAATCGTTAGTTTTTCCAACATTTCTTCTAAGGTAGTAAGTTCACATTCTCTTGCTTGTGCGCGCAAGGTACGGATGTTATTTAAGGATTTTAAATTTTCGCTCATTGTCCTGGTCTCAAATTATAATGATGATAGCCGATGTACGGATAATAATAGAATGCTATTTTATTTTCTGCAATAGTGAATTTACTTTCTCAGGCTAAAACATATCATTTTAAAATGCAATTCTTTTAGCAATCGATATATTGCGTTTTAATCCTGCTATTGGGTTTATCATTTCTCAATAACCGTTTGAGGTGGATTACTACAAAGTTGAGTGGGAGATAAACTTCTACGTATAAAACTAATTTATAGTCAATCCGTAAGGAATGTTAACTGTTCTTCTCAAAATAAGGTGAAAGACAAGGATAAGATGAAAGTTTTTTTATGGGTAATCCATTAGTTATGATTATAGTGATTGAATTGAACAAAAGTAAACCACTTTGATTATTAATATGCAAAGAATGGAAAGAAAAATAACTATTTCTTTTTGATGTTAATTTCGTTCGTTTATCATGCCGAATGTGCTTATGGAGTTGATTTTATATACACAAATGTGATGATCATCATGAAAATAATCTTTTCTTATTTGTTCTAATTTCTTTCTGCTACGTCGAATTCGTCAATAACAGGGGATAATTTCAGGCGGAATTTGTGGTAAACTTGCAGAGTTTTATCACCTGATTAAATTTGACAAGAGGATGGACGGGCCAATGGCTCAGCTTTATTTTTATCATTCTGCCATGAATGCAGGGAAATCAACTTCTTTATTGCAGTCCTCCTATAACTATAACGAAAGAGGAATGAGAACGCTGATTTTTACAGCAGAAATCGATACGCGATTTGGTAAAGGGCGGGTCAGTTCCCGTATTGGTCTATCTGTCGATGCCTTATTGTTTTCACCGGAGACAAATATCGCTGAACTTATCAGATGTGAAAACGAGATGAAAAAAGTTCATTGTGTCTTGATTGATGAATGTCATTTTTTAACAAAAAAACACGTCGAACAACTGTGTGAAATCGTTGATTATGACGATATCCCTGTCCTTTGTTACGGATTACGAACCGATTTCCAAGGTGAGTTATTCAGTGGAAGCCAATATCTTCTCGCTTGGTCAGATAAATTGGTTGAATTGAAAACTATTTGCCATTGTGGAAGAAAAGCCAGCCGCGTACTGCGTTTTGGCAGTGACGGAAAGGTTGTTTATGATGGTGCACAGGTTGATATTGGAGGCAATGAAAAATACGTCTCCGTGTGTCGTAGGCACTATACTGACGTTATTCGTGAAGCTCAGACAAAAAAAATTCCATGAATCTGGCGTCTTTATGTTTGCATTATCATGAAGCCAGAAAATGAAATTATAAAAAGGCGCAGAGGATGGTTTCTGCACCTTTTAAATTACATCACATCATCATTTATTTATTTTTTCTGTTTGGTTTTTCTGCTTCCTGAGATATGGCATATTCTGTGAATTCACGACCGTAAAAAGAATCCAGCATCAATTGCTTCAACTCAGAAATTAGTGGATAACGCGGGTTGGCGCCTGTGCATTGATCATCAAAAGCGTCTTCTGCGAGTTTATCGATTTTCGTTAGAAAATCGGTTTCCTGAACGCCTGTTTCACGAATTGATACTGGAATACCTAATTGAGATTTTAGCTCTTCCAGCCAAGCCAGTAATTTTTCAATCTTGGCGGCAGTGTTATCCCCTGATACCGTCAACCCCAGATGCTCTGCAATTTCAGCATAGCGGCGTCGTGCCTGTGGACGGTCATATTGACTGAATGCAGTTTGTTTTGTTGGATTGTCGTTAGCGTTGTAGCGAATAACGTTACAGATCAACAACGCATTCGCCAATCCATGTGGGATATGGAACTCAGAGCCCAGTTTATGAGCCATAGAATGGCAGACTCCCAGAAAAGCATTGGCAAAGGCAATTCCGGCAATGGTTGCCGCATTATGGACACGTTCGCGGGCAACTGGGTTTTTAGCACCTTCATGGTAACTGGCAGGCAGAAAATCCTTCAATAGCTTCAGCGCTTGCAATGCTTGACCATCAGAGTATTCATTAGCCAAGACAGAGACATAAGCTTCGAGTGCATGGGTAACGGCATCCAATCCACCAAAGGCACACAGCGACTTTGGCATATTCATAACAAGGTTTGCATCGACAATCGCCATATCAGGTGTCAGTGCATAATCTGCCAATGGATATTTCTGTCCAGTGATATCATCGGTAACAACCGCAAAAGGTGTTACCTCTGAACCTGTTCCAGAGGTGGTTGTAATCGCTACCATTTTTGCTTTCACGCCCATTTTGGGGAATTTATAAATGCGTTTGCGGATATCCATAAAACGCAGTGCCAATTCTTCAAAGTGAGTTTCTGGATGCTCATACATAACCCACATAATTTTGGCTGCATCCATAGGTGAACCCCCTCCTAGGGCAATGATGACATCAGGTTTAAACAGATGCATTTGTTCGGCGCCCTTGCGGACGATGCCTAAAGTAGGGTCGGCTTCAACTTCGAAGAAAATCTCAGTTTCTATTCCGTGAGATTTCAATACGTTGATAACCTGATCGGTGTAGCCGTTATTAAACAAGAAACGGTCTGTCACGATGAAAGCACGTTTCGCGCCATCTGTAGCAACTTCTTCCAGTGCTACGGGCAGGGAGCCACGGCGAAAATAGATTGATTTGGGAAGTTTATGCCACAACATATTCTCGGCTCTTTTGGCGACAGTTTTCGTATTGATCAGGTGTTTTGGCCCCACGTTTTCGGAAATGGAGTTTCCTCCCCAAGAGCCGCAACCCAGTGTTAGAGAAGGGGAGAGTTTGAAATTGTAAAGATCGCCGATTCCCCCCTGAGATGCTGGTGTATTTATCAGAATACGGGCAGTCTTCATCTTGTCGCCGAAATATTCGATACGTTCGGATTGATTATCCTGATCAGTATAGAGAGAGGAGGTGTGACCAATACCACCCATTTCAACCAGTTTTTCTGCTTTTTCAACGGCATCTTCAAAGTTTTTACCACGGTACATAGCAAGCAGTGGCGAAAGTTTTTCATGGGCAAAAGGTTCTGTTTCGTCCACCAAAGTGACTTCACCGATAAGAATTTTAGTTTCATCAGGAACGCAAATACCTGCCATTTCAGCAATCTTGGTTGCAGGTTGGCCAACGATGGCGGCATTCAGACTGCCATTTTTTAAAATGATATCTTGAACGGCTTGAAGCTCCTCTCCTTGCAGGAGATAACCACCGTGGGTTGAGAAACGTTCACGGACTTGATCATAAACGTTATCGACGACAATTACAGATTGCTCAGAAGCACAAATTACGCCGTTATCGAAAGTTTTGGACATCAGGATCGATGCTACGGCGCGTTTGATATCCGCAGATTCATCGATCACCACTGGCGTATTACCCGCACCAACACCAATTGCAGGCTTGCCTGAGCTATAGGCTGCTTTTACCATGCCGGGCCCACCCGTTGCCAAAATAAGATTAATATCAGGGTGATGCATTAAAGCATTGGATAGTTCAACAGAAGGTTCATCTATCCAACCGATGATATCTTTTGGTGCGCCGGCTGCAACAGCAGCTTGAAGAACGATTTCTGCTGCCCTATTGGTTGCTTTTTTGGCGCGTGGATGGGGCGAAAAAATAATACCATTACGGGTTTTCAGGCTGATAAGTGCTTTGAAAATCGCGGTTGACGTTGGATTTGTGGTTGGAACAATACCGCAAATCAAGCCAATAGGTTCAGCGATGGTTATCGTACCGAAGGTATTGTCTTCAGATAAAATTCCACAGGTTTTATCATCTTTATAGGCGTTATAAATATATTCAGAAGCGAAGTGATTTTTGATCACTTTATCTTCCACAATACCCATACCAGATTCAGCTACAGCTAACTTTGCCAATGGAATACGGGCATCTGCTGCCGCGAGAGCAGCCGCACGGAAAATTCGGTCAATTTGTTCTTGGGAAAAATTGGTGAATTCTCTCTGGGCTTTTTTTACACGAGCAATTAATTCATTGAGTTCGGCAATCTGAGTTACAGCCATAAAATTACTCCTGATAAATGTTAAATTTTTTAAGGAAATTAGCGGCGAGATGATTCATCTATTAAACAATATAGTGAGATGCATCGTTTGAAATTCAATCATGAACATCGCTAATTACCTTAAAAAAATTACCTAAATTAATGAGTTGATATATTAATTATGCACCTTGCCTGAAATTTAATGTTGAGCACAGCTTATCACTTGCTGGCTTTTTTTTAGTGATCTAAATCACTAAAACATATAGCTGACTCCATTCAGCTATATGCCTTTATGAGAATAATTATCAATTGATGGATAAATGTGAATTTAAATATCTTGGATTCACATATTAAGCGCAACACCGTAATGGACGAAGTAAATGAGAGGGTATTCCTTTAAATAACTCATTCGGTGTTTTGTAATCTCGTGTTTTACGAGGACGATTATTTAATCGGTTTGCCACAAGGTTAATCTCCCGCTCTGACACCTTATTAAAATCAGTTCCTTTTGGGAAGTAATCTCTGATTAATCCATTCGTGTTCTCATTTATCCCTCTTTCCCAGGGGGAATACGGGTGAGCAAAATAAATTTTTGTCTCTAAATTTTTACTGATCAGTTCGTGTTCGGCAAATTCGAGGCCGTTATCAAAGGTCATTGTTTTAATTTTATGTTTTATCAGTGATAAATGTCTTGTTGCCGCTTTTGCGACCCCTTCTGCTGTTTTATTTTCAAGTTTAATTATAATAGTAAATAACGATTTTCGTTCAACTAATGTCAATAATGCACTTTTATGATTTTTACCCACGATAGTATCTCCTTCCCAATCACCAATACGCTGCTTTTTATCAACAAGTTTGGGGCGCTTATCAATACTGACTCTGTTTTTAATTTTTCCTCTGCGCTCATAACTTCCATAGCGTTTACGATACGGTTTTTTCGCAATCCTAAGATGTTGCCATAAATTACCATCATTAAGTTTATCCTTATAAATCAATCGATAAACTGTTTCATGATGCAAAGATATTATATTTTCCCTTTTGAGATAACCGACTGTTTGTTCAGGACTTAAATCTTGCCAAATTAACTGTTTGATCCACATTTCTATCTCTGGTTTCACTTTTACTGCTTTTGTAGCACACTGTCGGCGCGCTACGGCCTTAAGCTGAGCTTGTTCAGGCGTATATTTCTTTGCCTCCCGATTTCGTCTCAATTCCCGGCTAATCGTTGATGGGTTTCGATTGAGTGACTTTGAAATCTCCCGTTGTGAAAAACCGGCTTCTTTCAGGCTGAAAATCTGATATCTTTCTGTTTCGGTCAGTTGTTTATAGGCCATAGCGCATTTTCCTTTGGCAAGAAAGATGCCTACTATAGCAACTGACCGCCTTTCTTAGAAATTGCACTTATTATGCGAATCCAAGTATCTATTTAACTTTAATGGCACAATTGATTAACTAAATTTTTATAGTATGTCTTACGTAGGATGTTGCTTTGATTGAATCAGAACGCCGGGTTTATTGATTTAACGTAACGGAAAAAATATTTCTTTTACGGTATTTTCTTACGTGTTGTTATAAGTTCTGTTTATTTATATAAAGAGAGGTTATGTGTGAACGAATCATTGCTGGGTTTTTCTGGATATATTAAATTTTTGATGGGATTTTTCGCGTTGGTGAACCCTATCGGAATTTTACCTGTTTTTATTAGTATGACGAATTATCAGACACCAGCGGGATGTAATAAAACAAACCTTATCGCAAATTTATCTGTTGCCATTATTTTGTGTATTTCATTACTGATAGGTGATTCTATCCTGCATATGTTTGGCATTTCTATCGATTCATTTCGTATCGCAGGTGGGGTGTTCCATTGGCATTGCCTATTATGACAGGGTCGGGAGCTATCAGTGCCTGTATTGTATGGAGTGCACGTTATCAAGGATGGCAAAATTATTTAGGACTTGCATTAACCTGTCTGTTATTTACTTTTTGTTGCTGGTTATTATTTCATTCAGCGATCTTACTGGTCAAGTTTTTTGGGCAAACAGGTATTAATGTGATTATCCACATTATGGGGCTACTGTTAATGTCGCTGGGAATTGAATTTATTGTTACAGGAACAAAAGCTGTGTTTTCTGGATTACTGGGATATTGCACAGGTAATGATAACGCTGGTACTGATTTGGAAAGTTAATATAAAAAAAGAAACTTTTTACTGAAATAGGTAATGCATTAACCAAAAATGAGTTGATAAACAACCAATTATAAGCATTATTAATCAATGGTGTCGTTTCTGTATCATTTTTTTAAAACAATTAGTTATATTTTATTCCTTTCTTATCGGCTATTGCTGCAAAGCCATACTGTAATTTTCCACACTATTTTCTTTCCATTATTCCACTAACGGGTGTCTTGATTCTCTATTTTGTGATGAATGTGGACTTTTACTCTGTGATGATTGCATTTTGTTAAAATAATGTTTATTTTCTTTTTTGGTAGAATTGTGTGGATCCAAGACGATAAAAATAAAAATAAAATCAATGATTATCAATTGATTATATTTGTTTCGTGAATGTATTTTGCACGAAAATGGCAAGTTACTTTAACTATTTAATAAACCATTTATAAAAATATTATAACAATTATTATTCGAATGTGGATTTTTAATAGACGAACTACCCTTTATTAACAAAATGAGTAAGATGTTGGGATTGGTCAATTAAAAAACTATTAATTTACTGTTGATAACTTGGAGCGGAAAATGAGGAAAACACCATCAAAGTTGAGTCAGTTAATATCGACTATTGCTTTATTATCGTTTCCTGTAGCGCAGGGAATGGCTGCAATTGTTCCTACAGGAGTGGCATTGGCTGAAAAGCAGGAAGTGACCGTTAATAATGGCGTTGAAGTCGCTTCACTTGATCCTCATAAGGTCGAGGGTGCACCTGAGACGGCAATTATTCGCAATCTACTGGAAGGATTGGTTACGACAGGGCCTGATGGTGAGACTGTACCCGGGGTGGCAGAAAAATGGGAAAATGAAGATTATAAGGTCTGGACGTTTTATTTACGTGACAATGCCAAGTGGAGTGATGGTAAGCCAGTAACGGCCCATGATTTTGTCTATAGCTGGCGTCGCCTTGCTGATCCTAAAGTGGGGTCACCTTATACCAGTTATCTGCAATATACTTATGTCCAGAATGCTGAGGATATCTTAAAAGGGAAAAAATCGCCTGATCAATTGGGCGTCAAAGCGCTGGACAATCACCGTTTTCAAGTGACTCTCAGCCATCCGGTTCCCTATCTGGTAGACATGTTGAGCCACACAGCAATGAAACCTGTCAGGCAAGATGTGGTTGAGGCATTCGATAAAAAATGGACGTTACCAGAAAATTATATTGGCAATGGGG
Source organism: Xenorhabdus bovienii SS-2004 (assembly GCF_000027225.1). Classification (NCBI taxonomy): domain Bacteria; kingdom Pseudomonadati; phylum Pseudomonadota; class Gammaproteobacteria; order Enterobacterales; family Morganellaceae; genus Xenorhabdus; species Xenorhabdus bovienii. The sequence goes on along the minus strand of NC_013892.1, from coordinate 2,402,486 downwards.
CTTATGTACTGAAAGATTGGGTTGTCAACGAACGTATCGTCTTAACACGCAACCCACAATATTGGAATAATAAAGAAACCATCATTGAAAAAGGCACCTTCCTGCCTATCGTCTCAGAAGTCAGTGATATTAACCGTTACCGCAGTGGTGAAATAGACATTACCAATGGTGCTATTACCCCCTATCTGTACCAAAAGATGAAGAGGGATATTCCAGACCAACTACACGTTTCACCTTTCCTGTGCACGTTTTACTATGAAATTAATAACAAAAATCCACTGTTTAAAGATAAACGGGTGCGTGAAGCGATTAAATTGAGCCTTAATAGAAATATTATCGCTGAAAAGATTATGGGGCAGGGGCAGATTCCGGCTTATGGCTTCACTCCTACTTACATTGGTGATCGTGGCTTTACTACCAACCCAGAATGGGCAAACTGGACGCAGGAACAACGTAACCAACGGGCAAAGGATCTATTGAAAGAAGCCGGTTTTGATGTCCGTAATCCTCTCAAATTCACTTTGTTGTACAACACCTCAGATCAAAACAAACAACAAGCTATTGCTGCAGCATCAATGTGGCAGAAGAACATTGGTGCACAAGTGATGTTGCAGAATCAAGAATGGAAAACCTCACTGGAGAGCCGCCATCAAGGAAATTATGATGTGGCAAGGGCAACATGGTGCGGTGATTATAACGAACCTTCTTCCTTCCTGAATACTTTGTTGTCCGATAGCAGTAACAATACAGGCTTCTATCAAAGCGCTGCCTTTGATAACTATCTTGGTCAGGCTCTGGCCGCGAAAGATGAAGCAGCACGTAAGGTATTCTACCAGCAGGCCGAAGCTCAGCTTGATAAAGACTCAGGGCTGATACCCGTTTATTACCGTGTCAGTGTGCGTCTGATTCGCCCGACGGTGGTGGGACTGACAGGGAAAGATCCCCTTGATTATATCGATCTTAAGAATCTCTATATTAGAAAAGCGAATAATTGATCGTTATTGCAAAGGATTGTCTTACTGCAAACAAAATCGTTTCTTTTGGATACGGAAAACAACCATTCCAAAAAATGAATATGGCTTTTAAAAGTCGGATGATATCAATTGGAGTAATAATAAGATGATGAACACAACAAAGAAAAGGTTAGCTGCTGGCATTACGGTAGCGTTAGGTATGATGACGGGTTGGCAGGCATTTGCCGCACAAGTTCCTGCGGGGGTGCAGTTGGCTGAAAAACAAGTCTTGGTGCGTAATAATGGCTCTGAGCCGCAATCTTTAGATCCTCATAAAATTGAAGGGGTACCAGAATCCAATATTGCTCGTGATTTATTTGAAGGAATTGTGATTAATGGCCCGAATGGCGAAATTTTACCCGGCGTAGCGACTCATTGGGAAAATCAGGATTTCAAGGTTTGGACATTTCATCTGCGTAAAGATGCGAAGTGGTCGAATGGTGACCCGGTTACTGCGCAGGATTTTGTTTACAGTTGGCGCCGACTGGCTGATCCAAATACAGCATCGCCTTACGCAAGTTATCTCCAATATGCTCATATTCTTAATGTTGATGATGTCATCAAGGGAAAACAAAAGCCGGAGTCACTGGGTGTTAAGGCGTTGGATGACCATACCTTTCAGGTAACACTCAGCGAACCCGTTCCCTATCTGGTCAGACTATTGATTCATTCGACAATGTCACCAGTGCACCGTGCAACAGTTGAAAAATATGGAGACAGATGGACTCAGCCGAAAAATTTCGTAGGTAATGGTGCTTATAAACTGAAAAGCTGGAACATCAATGAACGCCTTGTTTTCGAGCGTAGCCCGACATATTGGGATAACAAAAATACTATCATTGACCAAGTTACCTTCCTGCCTATTTCGTCTGAAGTGACTGATGTCAACCGTTATCGCAGCGGTGAAATTGACATAACTTATAGCAATCTACCGATCGAGCTATTCCAAAAACTAAAAAAAGAAATTCCCGATCAACTACGTGTTAATCCTTATTTGTGTACTTACTTTTATGAAATTAACAACCAGAAGCCACCCTTCAATGATCCTCGCGTCCGTACCGCATTAAAATTGGGTATGGATCGCGATTTGATTACTAATAAGGTTAAGAATCAAGGTGACACGCCGGCTTACGGTTGGGTGCCGCCTTACATTGCCAATTTTAAAGATGAAAAACCAGATTGGTACACTAAATTAAACCAGCAGCAACGTAATGAAGAAGCCAAAAAACTCTTGGCAGAGGCGGGATTTAGCAAAGAAAACCCGCTGAAAATCAGTTTGTTGTATAACACTTCTGATCTGCATAAAAAAATGGCGATTGCGGCCGCTGCCATCTGGAAGAAAAATATCGGTGCTGAGGTTTCTTTAGAGAATCAGGAATGGAAAACTTTCCTTGATACCCGCCATCAAGGCAATTATGACATCGCTCGTGCAGGCTGGTGTGCTGATTATAACGAACCCACTACTTTCCTGAATGTTAAATTATCTTATAGCAGCAACAATACAGCTCATTACAAGAGTGAAGCATTTGATGCTTTGATGAAAGAAGCACTAAAAGTGAAGAGCGATGCAGAACGAGCAGAAATCTACAAACAAGCGAATGCTCTGATAGATAAAGATTCCGCCGTTGTTCCGCTTTATTATTATGTAAGTACCCGTTTAGTGAAACCTTATGTGGGGGGTTATACCGGTAAAGACCCATTGGATAACATCCATACCAAGGATTTTTACATTATAAAACACTAGGAACAGTCGGGTGGCCTGAATCAGGTCACCCGGCTGTAAAATTATTAAAGGCCATGGTTTGGTCAAACAATAGGAACGGGCAATGTTTAAATTTATTTTACGCCGCTGTTTAGAGGCGATCCCGACACTTTTAATTCTAATTACTATTTCATTTTTCATGATGCGGTTGGCACCAGGCAGTCCATTTACGGGTGAACGAAAATTACCGCCAGAAGTGATGGCAAATATCGAAGCGAAATATCATCTGAATGATCCTATCTATAAACAATACTTCAATTACTTAGTCCAGCTTTCAAAAGGGGATTTTGGCCCATCATTCAAATATAAAGATTACAGTGTTAACGATTTGGTGGCCGAAGCATTGCCGGTTTCTGCCAAACTGGGATTTGCTGCTTTTATTATGGCTGTTGTATTGGGCGTCAGTGCAGGCACTATCGCAGCACTGAATCAGAATACTAAATGGGATTACACGGTGATGGGTTTTGCCATGACCGGAGTGGTGATCCCCAGCTTCGTGGTCGCTCCCTTATTGGTGCTGATTTTTGCCATTATATTGAAATGGCTGCCGGGGGGAGGCTGGAATGGTGGTGCACCGAAGTACATGATCCTGCCGATGGTGGCTTTGTCTCTTGCCTATATTGCCAGCATTTCCCGTATCACCCGTGGTTCCATGATAGAAATACTGCATTCAAATTTTATTCGTACGGCACGAGCCAAGGGGCTGCCATTGCGAGCGATTATCTTCCGCCATGCACTGAAACCCGCCTTATTGCCGGTCATTTCTTATATGGGGCCTGCATTTGTGGGCATCATTACGGGTTCAATGGTCATCGAAACTATCTTTGGCTTACCGGGACTGGGTCAGTTGTTCGTGAATGGCGCCTTAAACCGTGATTACTCACTGGTATTGAGCCTGACGATTCTGGTAGGGGGATTGACGATTCTGTTCAATGCCATTGTTGACGTGCTGTATGCCGTCATTGATCCGAAAATTCGTTACTGAGACTGGAGCACGCAATGTTACTAAATAAACGAAATAGCGAAGCTCTGGAAAATTTTTCTGAGCAACTGGAAGTTGAAGGCCGCAGTTTGTGGCAGGATGCACGACGCCGTTTCATTCACAACAAAGCAGCGATTACGAGTTTGTGTGTGCTGCTTCTTATCACACTATTTGTGATTTTTGCGCCAGTGTTGTCTCAATTTACCTACGACGATACGGATTGGAATATGATGACGATGCCACCTGATTCCGAATCTAGCCACTATTTTGGCACCGACTCATCAGGGCGTGATTTGCTGGTTCGTGTCGCTATCGGCGGGCGTATTTCATTGATGGTCGGTATTGCCGCTGCTTTTATTGCTGTGATATTCGGCACACTGTATGGAGCGATGTCAGGTTATCTTGGCGGTAAAGCCGATATGATCATGATGCGCTTGCTGGAAATATTAAACTCCTTCCCATTCATGTTCTTTGTGATCCTGCTGGTGACTTTCTTCGGGCAAAACATCCTGTTGATTTTCGTGGCAATAGGCATGGTGTCATGGTTAGACATGGCGCGTATCGTCCGTGGTCAAACATTAAGCCTCAAGCGTAAGGAATTTATTGAAGCCGCACTAGTTGGCGGTGTATCTACCCGTCATATCGTTTTGCGCCATATCGTACCGAATGTATTGGGAGTTGTGGTGGTTTATGCCTCATTGCTGGTGCCAAGTATGATCCTGTTTGAATCCTTCCTGAGCTTCCTTGGGTTGGGAACGCAGGAGCCGCTCAGTAGCTGGGGGGCCTTATTAAGTGATGGTGCCAATTCAATGGAAGTCGCCCCGTGGTTGTTGTTGTTTCCGGCTGGTTTTCTGGTACTGACCCTGTTTTGTTTCAACTTTATTGGTGACGGCCTGCGAGATGCCCTCGACCCGAAAGACCGTTAAGGAGAGCCTATGAATAGCGTAGAAGCTGCAAAAAATGCTAAAAGTGCTGTGCCACTATTAACGGTGAAAGATCTGAATGTCGCGTTCAGCACACCCGATGGCAGTGTGATAGCCGTAAATAAACTGAACTTTGATTTAAACGCGGGAGAAACGCTGGGCATAGTGGGAGAATCCGGCTCCGGTAAATCACAGACTGCTTTTGCCCTGATGGGATTATTAGCCAGTAATGGTGTTGTGAGTGGTTCTGCTGCTTTTAATGGAAGAGAAATACTCAACCTGAAAGAAAAAGATCTGAACCGAATGCGGGCGGAAGAGATCTCAATGATATTTCAAGATCCAATGACTTCCCTTAATCCTTATATGCGAGTGGGTGAACAGCTAACTGAAGTCTTGATGTTGCATAAGCGTATCAGTAAAAGTGAAGCTGTCGAAGAATCCATTCGTATGCTGGATGCTGTCAAAATGCCAGAAGCGCGTAAGCGGATGAAAATGTACCCGCATGAATTCTCCGGTGGTATGCGTCAACGTGTCATGATTGCAATGGCATTATTATGCCAGCCCAAGCTGTTGATTGCGGATGAACCGACAACAGCACTGGATGTCACTGTTCAGGCTCAGATCATGACACTGCTCAACGAGCTGAAAAATGAATTTAATACGGCCATTATCCTGATTACCCATGACCTGGGTGTCGTTGCAGGTATCTGTGACAAAGTACTGGTTATGTATGCGGGCAGAACCATGGAATATGGTTCTGCGCGTGATATATTTTATCACCCGACCCATCCATACTCGATTGGGTTACTTGATGCGGTTCCTCGACTGGATGACGATGAGGAATCATTGACGACTATTCAGGGCAACCCACCTAACTTACTGAGACTGCCAAAAGGGTGCCCATTCCAGCCGCGTTGTCAATTTGCCACTGAGCGTTGTGCCAACGAAGAGCCACAGTTGGAACATTTTGATCTTGGGCGCTTGCGTGCCTGCTTTAAACCTCAGGGGGAATTGGTATGAACGCAGCAGCTGAAAAACGAGTCCTGTTGGAAGTCGATGACCTAAAAGTTTATTTTGACATTAAAGACGGAAAACAATGGTTCTGGCAACCAGCAAAAACTCTGAAGGCAGTCGATGGCGTTACACTGAGATTGTACGAAGGAGAAACGCTGGGCGTAGTGGGTGAATCAGGCTGCGGTAAATCGACGTTTGCCAGAGCGGTTATCGGGCTGGTTAAAGCCTCTGGCGGTACGGTAACGTGGCTTGGACAAAACCTGCTGGATATGAGTGACAATCAGTGGCGGAATATTCGTAACGATATTCAGATGATTTTTCAAGACCCTCTGGCTTCCCTTAATCCGCGTATGACGATTGGTGACATTATTGCCGAACCGCTCAGAACCTATCACCCCAAAATGAAATCTGGGGAAATAAAAGAAAAAGTCAAAAATATGATGATGCGGGTAGGGTTGTTGCCTAACCTGATTAACCGCTATCCCCATGAGTTCTCAGGGGGGCAATGCCAGCGTATTGGGATTGCCCGTGCGCTGATTCTAGAGCCTAAACTGGTTATCTGTGATGAGCCGGTTTCTGCGCTGGATGTTTCCATTCAGGCACAGGTTATCAATCTATTGCAGGAATTACAGCGGGAAATGGGGCTTTCCCTGATATTTATTGCTCACGATCTGTCAATAGTGAAACATATTTCAGACCGCGTATTAGTGATGTATTTGGGGAATGCAGTGGAGTTGGGTACTTATGATGAGGTTTATCATAATCCGTTACATCCTTATACCCGCGCCTTAATGTCAGCTGTTCCCATTCCTGATCCAGACAAAGAGCGAAACAAACGCATCGAATTGCTGGAGGGAGAGCTGCCTTCGCCGATTGATCCACCATCCGGTTGTGTATTTCGAACCCGTTGCCCAATGGCTGATGCAGAATGTGCCAAAACACGTCCATTGCTTGAAGGCAGCTTCAAACATGCCGTGTCTTGTCTTAAGGTTGATCCGCTATAGTTTTAAGTGTCTGTTTAGTGTGACACTGTCACTAATCTATATTCTAAGCCCTCGTTGTGGAGGGCTTATTTATAGGCAAGGACAGTTGAGGTGAATTATTTCTTCCATAAGATCTGGCTGATTGGGTGAGATTTTTCCCGACAGATTAACACTCGTGCAAAGATATCATCAATTTCAGCATCGTCAGATGCTGCTAAGCCAATAATAACTTCTGCAAAAAAATCAGGATGTAAATCAAAATCAACATGTTCAAGCCATATCGCTGAGGGAGCTAATAATTCAGCGCCACCTCGTTCTTCAAACTGTAAATTAAACAATAGACTATCTGCCGGATCGAGATTGGCGATCGCTTGTTCCAGAAAGATATCGTAGGCTTTTTCAAGCGTTTCATCCTCAGTCATCCGATTATTGAAATCTAATTGGAGAGAATGTGTTGGTTTATTTTCCATGATGGTATTGTCCGAAATTAATAACAGAGAGAAATTAAAACATGATCTGTAGTGATTGAATACCCTTACTGCTAATCACAGCCCCAATGATACTAATGGGGCTGTGGAAAATATTGACTGATGATAATGGAAATAATCTTTTAGGCAAAATGTTACAAAAGTGGGCTGAAAAAATAACAGATACGTTCAAGAATACGGTGCCAGAGTGGGCGTTTCGCCCATTCCTCATTATCAAGCAAAGTCGAGCGTGCAATATAGCCCTGCTGGACGAATGTTAAATCATTGCCGAAGTGCTTATCATCAATCACAACCGTGATTTCAAAATTTAGCCACAGGCTACGCATATCCAGATTAACAGAGCCTACCATGCTGAGTTGTCCATCCACTAAAACACTTTTAGTATGTAACAGACCATCTTCAAACTGATAAATTTTTACGCCAGCTTCTAGCAATTCCGTAAAAAATGCCCGGCTTGCCCAGCGAACGAGAAATGAATTGTTCTGGCTTGGAAGAATAATACTGACATCAACGCCGCGCATGGCAGCGGTACAAATTGCGTGCATTAAATCATCACTGGGTACAAAGTAAGGTGTGGTAAGAATAAGCTGCTCTCTGGCTGAAAAAATAGCTGTCATTAAGGACTGCTGGATCAACTCATCAGGAAACCCTGGCCCAGAAGCGATAACCTGAGCTGTATGTCCACTGGCTTGCTCGAAAGGCATAATAGGGCTGTCAGGCGGTGACGGAAGGTGGCGCTGACCTGTTTCCATTTCCCAGTCGAAAGCATAGATAATCCCCAGAGTCGTTGTGACCGGGCCTTCCATTCTTACCATGATATCGACCCATTGGCCGAATCCTGCATCTTGTTTGAAAAAGCGCGGGTCAACCATATTCATGCTGCCAGTATATGAAATATGATTATCGATAAGAATAATTTTTCTATGTTGACGTAAATCCATGCGACGCAAGAACAGACGGAAAATATTAACCTTTAGTGATTCGACAAATTCAATACCTGCTTTGCGCATGATGTCAGGATATGGACTACGGAAAAATTGCCAGCTTCCTGCGGAATCCACCATGATACGACATTTGACACCGCGTTTAGCAGCACACATCAAGGCATCAGTAACTTGATCAACTAACCCGCCTGCCTGCCATATATAGAATACCATTTCGATATTATGGTTGGCTTTTTCAATATCATTAACGATGGATTTCAGAGAATTATCATAAGAAGTCATCAGTTGCATTTTATTGCCCCTGACCCCTTTGATCCTCTGGCGCCGTTCGCATAATTGGAATAGCGGTTCAGCTACTTCACTATTTTCATGGGCAAAAATATGGGGGGATTTTTTTAACTCAGAGAGCCATTTAGTGACAGATGAACGCATTTGTTTGGCTTGTTCGACTCTGCGTTTGCCTAGATACAATTCGCCAAATGACAGATAAGCGACAATTCCAACCAAAGGAAGGATATAAATGATAAGTACCCAAGTCATTGCTGATGTTACAGGCCGACGTTTCATTAAAACACGAATTGTGATACCGGCAATAATCAACCAGTATAAGAAAATAGCCAGCCAGTTCAGTACTGAATAAAAGGTTGTCATACGTGGCAATCAATCCTGTTTATTTAAGTATTTCATACTGTTTTTGTCGCCATTTTATGGAAATCCTAACAAACCATCAGCTAAATGTAGTCAACTTAGCAGAGAATAATCAAAACATTACCAATATCATACCTGATGTCGTCTCACAGGTATTATGTAATTTGATTCAGTTAAATCATGAATCAATTATATATCTATTAACTAATGACTTAGATTCAATACCGCATTGTGTTAAACCTTACATTGGTTGACATTACTAGCAGTGGGGATTAAGAATACGGCACTTAGCTGAATGAGAGGATTAAATCGGGACATTTTATGAAACATAGCAGAAATGAAGTCGGTCGATGGCGAATGCTTCGCCAAAACATCCGCCGTCGTCGTCGCTGGTTAGAGGGGCAATCACGTCGTAATTTACACATCTATTCGTTGCGTAAGACTGATGGTGACAGGCGTCGCAGGTCGATTCTGTTCGTGCAGAGCAGGGAATTTCTCTAACTATAATGTGTGGCATGATACAGATGTTTTTGAATCATGATTGAATATGATAGTCATTTGCATTTAAACTAGTACTATCCGAAAACTGACTATCATGCTGCTAATCAAGAATTCTCTTATGCGTTGGATACACTGGCCGGTATTACTTTCTGTTTGTTTACATGTTTCTATTGCTGCGGCGCTCTTTCATGCTATTGAACCCGAAAAACAGCTAGAAGCGACTCCCATATCTGTTGCTATGATCCAACTGGCAGCGGAAGAAGCCCCTGTCTCGGAGCCTGCCATGCCTGAATCAATTCCTGAACCACCCGAACCAGAGCCTGAACCCGAACCTATTGCGAAGATTGCTCTGCCTAAACCTGAGAAAAAACCGGAAGAGAAAAAGGTTGTTAAAAAGGAGCCTAAGCCGATGGAGAGAAAAATGGAGAAAACATCGGAACAACCTGTCAAACCAGTTTCTGATGACTCTCAAATGGCGAATAACCGGAATAATCAGTTAAAACCAACCCATCCAGCTCTTAATGACAAACCTAAAGTGCAGAATGGGCCAAAAGCATTAAGCAGATCAGTGCCTGTTTATCCATCCCGAGCGTGGCAATTGGGTACAGAGGGAATGGTTAAGGTAAAATATGATATTGACGAAGATGGTAGGGTTAAAAATATTGAAATTATTGCTGCCGATCCTAAAAACGTCTTTGAGCGGGAAGTGAAGCAGGCGATGAGAAAATGGCGTTATGAAAAAGCGCCTGCAACGGGGTATGTGACAACCATTGAATTTAAGCTTACTGGTATTTCACAGTCTTAATCAATATCTTCATCAAAAACAGGGGGACGCAAAGCGTCCCCTGACTGCTCATATAGAAATCATATTTTATAGCAAGTAGATTTTAATTATTTCTTAATACTTATCTGAGGGGAGTTGAAATAAGTAAGAATGTATTATTATCTGAATTATTTATTTTATAAATAAAAAGGAGCGTAATGAATACGCCCCTTTAATTTATGGGATCACGTTCCTAATGCATCATTACTTCGAATCACTGCTTTCCAGTTTGAACTGAGTTTTTCCTTCGGGTAAACGGCGGGAAGTATTATCTTCATTAACAGCGACATACGTGAAAACCGCATCTGTTGCACGATAACGCTGCCCAACCGGATCGGATGCTACTTTTTTCACCCAAACTTCAATATGAATTGTGATAGATGAGTTTCCCGTTTTTAGACAACGGGCATAACAGCAGACGACGTCACCTACCGCAACTGGTTTTAGAAAACTGATACCATCTACGCTAACAGTTACTACGCGCCCCTCTGCAATCTCTTTTGCCAGAATTGCGCCGCCAATATCCATTTGAGACATCAGCCAGCCACCGAAAATATCCCCATTGGCATTGGTATCAGCGGGCATGGCCAGTGTACGGAGGACCAATTCTCCGTTTGGTAAGCATTGTTGTTGTGTCATTAGAAAACTTGCTTTATTTGGTGAATACAACAATACCTGCCGATGTTTCGGCAGGTATCCATATGAAGGTCATTATTTTTGTTCGCGAGGCAGATGACGGTAGATATATACCACACTCAACACAGTAAAAACCAGCGTCAATGCGGTTAAACCGAACACTTTAAAGTTTACCCAAACATCTTGAGGTAGCCAGAAAGCGACATAAATATTTGCCAGTGCACAGGCAATAAAGAAAATAGCCCAAGCTATGTTCAATTTTTTCCAGATAAAGCCCGGCAATTCCAGTTCCTTACCCAGCATCCTCTGAATCAATGTTTTTTTCATGAACCATTGGCTGATAAGCAGTGCTAAGGCAAAAATAGTATAAATTACCGTCACTTTCCATTTAATGAATAAATCACTGTGAAAAGCTAGTGTCAGTGTGCCGAAAATAGCAACCACAATAAAGGTGATCAAAGATGATTTCTCAACTTTGCGGTAAATCAGATAGGTGATGACAACAGCCAATCCCGTTGCTGCGATCAATGCCCCTGACGCATAAAAAATGTCATACATTTTGTAGGCGATGAAAAAAACGACTAATGGCAAAAAATCTAAAAGTTGTTTCATAAATTGAATCCACTGTAGTGCCGATGGTGGCATGTTCTTGAATTTGTGCCAGAGTGTATCAGATCTCAATGAAATGGTTTATTTATCAGGTGAAAAAACATGTTTAACCCTATTTAGCTAATTCTACCATAACGAACAAAGAAGCTGAGAGGTCACGGATAGGATTGTGAGTTTTTATTGAACATCGCATTATAATGCGCTCCATTCACGAAAGGACTAAATACCATGTTGTGGAAAAGATTATATCGCTGGATGCCGGGGTTGGAGAATTTTTGTTATTACCGTAAAGAGTATTTTAGTCATGATATACGGTCAGGTCTTTCGGTTGCTGCGGTTGCGTTACCCGTGGCAATTGCTTATGCGGAGTTAATGGGAATAAGCGCCATCATTGGTCTATATGCCTGTATCTTACCGATGTTTGCTTATTCTTTATTTGGCACTTCCCGTCAGTTGATTGTCGGGCCTGATGCCGCAACATGCGCTGTGATTGCCGCCGCTGTTGCACCATTGGCCTTGGGTAATGAACATGTTCGCTGGCAGCTTGCTATTATCATGACACTGATGACCGGATTCTGGTGTATTTTAGCGAGCCATTTTCGATTGGGTGCATTTGCCGATTTTCTGTCACGTCCTATTTTAAAAGGTTTTATCAATGGAGTGGCGATTACCATCATGGCTGATCAGCTTGCTAAAGTCTTCGGACTTTCGGGTTTACCTCCGGAATTAATTGAGCGGTTAATTGCGCTTCCGCATAAATTATTAGAATCTCACTGGCCAACAGTAGGTATTTCAGTGATGACTTTACTGGTATTGTTAAGTGTGCGTTTTCTGCATTCAGGTTGGCCAGCTCCACTGATAGCGATGATCGTTTCAACCTATGTGAGCTGGCAATTTGAACTGAATCAATATGGTATCCAGATCGTTGGCAATATGGAGAGCGGTCTGCCCATCGTCCCAATGCCTGAATTTCAACTTGGTGTTATGCGTGATTTGGTTGTTCCCTCCATTAACCTTGCGGTTATCAGCTTTGTCAGCTTTATGATGACGGCTCGTAGCTTTGCCAGTAAAAATGGTTATCAGGTTGATGCGGATTTGGAACTGCGGGCATTGGGCATTGCTAATATTGCCTCATCATTATCACTGGGGTTTGCTGTCAGTGCTGCCAGTAGCCGTACTGCGGTTAATGATACCATTGGTGGTAAAACACAAATGGTGTCGGTCATTGCTGCTACTACCATATTATTGGTACTGCTGTTTATGACCGAATTTCTGGGGTATATCCCTTTATCATCACTGGGTATTGTTCTGATCTTTTCTACATGGTCCTTGTTGGGGTTAAAAAATATCTGGTCATATCGAAAACGTAACCGCCGGGCTTTTACGCTATCTATTTTCACATTGGTAGCCGTTTTGCTGGTTGGTGTGATTGATGGTATTGGCTTTGCGGTATTACTTGGTCTATTACAATTTCTGCGCATCATTTTCCGTCCCTCCGATCAACTATTGGGTGTCAATGAGCAGGGGATGATCCACTCCATCAATCAAGGTAATGATATAGCATCGGTGGATGGCATCATGATGTACCGCTTTAATTCGCCTTTAACTTACTTCAATGTTGGGTATTTCAAAAAACGGGTATTACAGCATGTAGAGAGAGCATCGAGACATCCTACATGGCTGGTGGTAGATGCAGCGGTTAGTTTTACTCATGATGACGTAAGCGTTTTTGCTGTGTTGGATGAGCTGATTACGGAATTGAAAGAAAAAAATGTGACTTTAGTACTGGCGGGACGCAGAACAGAATTAAATTACTGGATCAAGCAGAACAGGCTTAGTCGTAGTGATGAAGATTTGATTGTCGTACCTGATCTCTATTTTGCCATTCGTTTGATTCAAAGTAAGCAGCAAGTAGAAGAAAAAAAAGAAGAATATGCTTAGAATACCTCGCCCTTTAGAGGTTGTCGCAAAAGGTCACCATTATCAGCTAAGCTCTGTGTTCCTGTTTTAAACACAGAGCTTTTATGGCGCTATTCACACGAAAACTGACACCTTCCGTTCACACAGGATGTCAGTTTGTTACGGCTCAACACCTACCTGTACTGAGTGGTTCTCTTTCATAAATCAATTAAAATAAACACTGAAAATAATATTTTAAGTAATTTTTATATTTTTTAGAATTAATATAGTAATTTTTCATTTGTTTATTTGGCTATATGTAATTTATATTATGTAATGAATTATGAAATAATAATATTATAAAGTGGAATTTTTCCTGATATTTCATTGCATGTTTATCCTTTCTATTTATTTATATTTATTTTGCATTATATTGTGATTTATATTAATAGTTGGTATGAATGAAGGGTTATTTAATTCATTAGCCAAATGATAATTTTTTCATATAATTCAATTTATTGCAATTACCCTTTAACTAGGTGTATCAAAATATAAAGTTTTTACACTCAAGATTAGGTATATAGATTTACTAATAAATTAGCTTATTTTTCGTTTTAAAATCCATCGAAAAATACCGAAAATATTGCTATTGATATAAGTAATGTCAGAGCTCCCGGGTTTCTGACCTGAATATCAGTATATGTTCCATGCTGATGACTAAAGCCTGTAATACCGGATCAGAACCCTTCATTCGCAATGCCGCTATCCGAAAATGACGAAGATACAAAATGTTCCGAATAACATACCGTTATATCGGAACTGCAAAGGTCGTTATAAAGCCTTTGACGTCATATCCAGATAATAAAATAAATGAAAACAAATAGATAACAAACATCATCGTTATAAATCAACTAATTGATTTATAGCTGTAATTATTTGCTTAAATCGCAATTGATATTGGTTATCATTTTGATAATAATTATCAACATAGTTATATATCTTTAGATATTCTGACTAATTTTCGCGATGCAAAGAGCTTCGCTCAAAAACAGGCAAAGGATTACTGTAATGGTTTATATGTCCAAAGACTTCAAAAAATTGCTCAATACTCTGATCGATCGACAGATAGAGGTGGCGGGTCGTCAGACCGAATGGTTCAACATGAGTGCCGACGCGCGTGCCGACTATATCAGGCAGGTAAACGAACGGCTGCAAGAAATGCAGCAGAGTACCCTGAGTGTGCTGGCTGCTCAGCATTTTCAGATGCAGGACAACCCTGTTTCTGTCGGTGACCAGTTGCAGACGCTACAGCAAAAACGGCAGCAGATGGACGGTAAATCTGACACGCCGGCGATCAAGGCCTACAAGCAGCAACTGGATCGCGACATCCGGTTATACAGCCGCCAGCAGGCGGCCATAACGCACTTTAACAGCTCTAGGAAAAAGGCCTTGGATATGCTCAATCCCAGCGGTTCCAAGACCTTGAATGCGATGACTCTGAGGGAGGATGCGGCGGTCAAGCAGGCTAATCTGGATACCGAGATCAAGCATCTGGAACAGCAACTGACTATACAGGTGACTGACTCCACGTTCAGCCCAAAATACGTGAGGCTGTTTTCCAGGCTACAGGCCTACAAGGATGTCAAAACCCGCTACACTGCCTTGCTCGAGACACCCTCTAAGGATGAAACAAAAGAAGCTAAGGCTTTCAGCAAGCTGATCGAAATGCCTCTGGCCTCTGATGATTTGCCGGTAAATATTTCACTGTTAATGATGGAGGAACGTCCTGGCTACATCCGCATGAACGTTGCTTTGGTTAATGCCAGCCCCGATGGCCGCTTCAAGGACTTCTTCCTGAAGGATGGCAGGCTGGTCGTGCCTAAGGACGGGGTATTTAACTTTTCCTTTGGTACTCCAGCCCGCTCTCTGGCCTGGCAACAACAATACCGGCTCAAAAGTGAGCCGCCATCCTTTCGCTCTCCGACCTATACACCAATTCGCTCGGTACTGGTCAAAATCGAATTCGTCGAGAAGTACTTCGCTAATTACCTGGTTTCGGAAAGCACTGAGCGCGAAGGCTTCAAGGAGCATTTTCTGGATAACGATCGCAAGATACTGTTGATCAGCGTTGACCGCAAGGTACCGAACCAAATTGGGATTAAGGTGTCCGGCCACACCCATGAGGTTCCATTGGCTGGCACCTTGAGTGACCTGATCAACCAGAATGCTGATATCACCAGCTTCCAGACTATCGGCTTGGAGGATTTTCGCCAGAACAGTTATGACCCGGATCGTGATGGGCTTTTCATCAATATCCATGAGCTGGAACGCACGGTCGGTTTTGGCAATCGCCAGTACTTGCTGGAAATGCCACAGGGCAAAACCCCGAGCAAAAACTACCTGTCCGCAACACCCTTTGGGGTAATGAACGTTGACGGCGACAAAGTCAGCAGTAGTCACTTGAGTAAGGCACAGACCGCTGAATTGTATCAATACAACGCCGCATTTTTCGAGAAGCTGGATCGATTGCGAGACGATGGTGCGAAGGCCAGTCGTTTGTTTGAAGGCAGCAGCGAACGCAAAGTGTTCGAGCAGCAACTGGTGCGTTTGCTCGAACGCAACCACATCACCCCCGCAGGGGTGTTGGAGTCGGAATACACCAATGACAGAGTGCGCGATATCAAGGGCAATAACCTGAACAAGGTGTTGTGGGAACAGGCGTTTGCCACGTCGGTCTGGGAAAACACCAATAATGACCCGCTATTGTTCAAGCTGGCGAATAGACTGAATAATTTAGTGTTCTCCTCCACAGCAGTGGACAAGATCCTAAAAAATAGCTATGTGCAAAGTGACATCGCCCAAGTCAAGGGATTGCTGGCACAGCAGTACGAACAATGGCGCATTCGGGCCACCGAAGAAGAAACCCAGCGGATCAACCGGGCTAATGCAGAACAGCATCCAAACAACCCGAAAGTACAGGTTTTCAATCAGACCGAAGTTGAAAGCTCGCTGGACAGAAAGCTACTCGCTTTGTTGTTGGTCGGTTCCGAGAACTTTGGAAGAGCCGATGAGCAACTGTATCCGGCCGTTAAGGCAGCTTTATTGAGCAATGAGGGCAGGAGTCTGTGCAAACAGGTCTTGTTCCATGTCTTGCGACCGATAGCCGATAGCTTTTCCAAGCCAGCAGTCCCGGTAAATCCTCATGCTGAACTGATGTCGGAAAGAGGGGATAACAAGGTCATAATCAATAATCGACTGAATCAGCCAGACCCGTATCTGATCCTCAATACCCGCCCTGAGGAGCAGGTATATCACGATGGTTCGTACCTGATTAAGGACGACAAATACCGCAGCTACAACCAATTCCGTCCGGATCCCAAGAATAAGGCTACACTCTACATGAATGATCTGGATACCCCGTTCGTAGGCGGGATTTCAGGGACCACCCAGACTGTCAGCAATGTCTTACCGGAATTGTTCGGTGACACATTGAGCGTCAAGGAGTACTGGAACTTCCAGATGGTCAATGCGGCTTTCATGATCCGTAACGGATATCACTCGTTCTTTGAAACCTTCTACGTCGCTGCACGTTACGAACCGGAGGGGGCGGACAGTATCGGCAAAGATATGTTACAGATGTTCGACGAATACCGCGCTGAGGGCAGAGAGAAGGCATTGAAGGGTGAACTGTATGACGGAGTGATGGCACGAATCTTGCCGATCATCAATCAGGGCTTGCCAGAGGCTAAGAAGTTCTATTCACCGCGTTTTATGCCGACATTGCTGGATCAGGAGGAAGGTCGCTATCGTCATGAGCCAGAGGGTATTGCTCCGTTCGATGAAAAACCTGTCAGTAACTGGGAAAAGCCTGTAGTTGAGGCTCACCATGAGGGTGAAGTATCCCGCTTTGATGGTCAGCTGATTATTCAGCTTGAAAACGACCCTGTAGTCAGGGAAGCGGCAGCAAAATTAGTGGGAAAACACCTTAATTCGGTGCTGGTGCAGCTGGATGCCCGGGGTCAATATCAGGTGGTTCATGGTGATCTGACTATCCTGAAAGATAAAGAAAAAATCCGCTGGCAACTGGTTGGTCATAGCCGCGATAGTGGGGATAAACCTAATCACCAGACGCTGGCCAAACGCACTCCGGAAGCTCTGGCGTCACAACTCCGCCAGTTCTATACAGACTCCGGCGTTCAAACGTCCCCTGAACATATCAGTATGGTAAGTTGTTCACTGGCTGGTGAAAACCAGCAGGAAAGCTATGCGCTAAAGTTTGCTCGGGCGCTTGACCAGCGTATTCGTCCACTTTCTGTTAAGGCTTATACCACCCAAATTACGGTCAGCCCTGAAGGCCGGAAACAACTCATGGAAAACGGTAATAAAGCCACTCTTGTTTTTAATCCGGAGGATAGTCTATGGGCGATAACCGTAACGCCAGGTAAATCAGTTCCTGCAGAGGGTATGGTTAACCCGCCACTGGGAAACAAAACGGCTCCGGTTCCAGACAATGTGCAGATTGACATCCGGCTGCTGGAGATGCTTAACCGTGCAGAAGATTTTCAGCAGGCCACGGAACAGCTGTACAGCAAAAACGCACTGCCCGCAGAAGAATGGCTACCAGTACTGGGCAGCCTCAGGGAGGGTGAATCCCGGTATTCTTTACAGTTTATTAATATGGCACGGTCTGAGCTTCCTCCCCAGACATTTACGACGGATGACCGACGTATTATTGATTTTATTCATTCTTATGATAAAGATCTCGAAACTGTCAGCAAAACTCACGAATATACCAAAGGGAAATTAACCCTGCGCACAGGCATCCCCGAAGCAGAAGCTGTTCACGGACTAAATTCCGCCTTTATGGTTAAGACTCTGATCCCTTGGTTTGCCGATAGAAAACGCACCACCGTAGCCAGTGAAAAGGTGCCCAATACGTTAGAGACCGCACTGCGGGTGCACACTTATGTTAATCTGGCACAGATGGCTCACGGTATGCTGGAGGACGGCGCTAAACTCGCCAGTTTGTACAGGGTGGTGGCTAGTGAAGGCCGGGGAGTGACCAGCAGCCTGTTTTCATCGCTGTCCCATGTCAGCACTGGTGTCGGGGCGGGGTTAAATATCTTCAGTGTGGCACTGGACGGCATAGAACTGGCGCATGCACAGAATGAATCCCAGAAGGCTGTTTATGGTACCCAGCTGGCGTTTGACAGTGCTGGTCTGGTTACAACTGGCGTGGGCATCGGTGCCGGGATCTTCGGTGCTCCTATTGTTGCTGGTTTTGCCTCCTCGCTGGCGGTACCACTGGCTGGTTTGGGTATTGGTTTTACGGCTCTGGCCGAGGCGTTCGGCAGGGTAGCCAGTGATGCACAGGCGGTAGGCAATTATTTTGCCGATCTGGAAGCAGCTTATCAGCAGGGTGGATATCGGCAGACGGAAAAAGTGGCAGCAGATGGCAGCCGTTATACGGTGATGGAACCGATTCCCGGTGCCGTGACCCGTCAGCTCGATTTGCGCCACGGTCATCTGACTTTTGACAGCCAGTATCTTTATCGCAACGACCCGACTTATTCATGGGGTTCGGGTAAGAGTAATTACTTTTTCTGGTGGCCCGGTAGGGCGGCTGATACGGATAAAAAGCATGCAATTAATATCCGCGAAGGCATCGGTCACAAACAGGCGCAGATCAACTTCCATTTCCGTCCTAGAAGCAGCGACATATTGATCCTGCCAGTTACCATGAAGTCCTATATTAATTATGAATATATGATCCTGCCCTTCGTCACTGCCCGCAACGATCGGGGATTTGACGTTCTGCGCCGACTGGAAGAAGATGGACGATTCGACTTTGATTTTTATGCTTTTCCCGGAGAGCGCGTGGTACGCCGCATAAAGCCGGAATTTGTTGCGACGCCGATTGATATCATTCTGGACGATGAAGACCGGGATATTGTCATTCAGCAGTTGCCGGAGAAGGATCACGGGATCCTGTCCTATCAATTGACCGGCGGGAAGGGCAAATACCGTATCAGCTTGCAGGAGGGGGTTTCTCTGTCCTTACAGGGAGACACCGGTACCCACTGGATACTGGATGCCCGTCATATCGGCTCTAATGTTAACACCAGTCTCAGCAAAAAAGATAACAGACAACTACTGCATATCGGCAGTATAAAGATAACCCTGCCTGAAAAGACGGATAATATTTCTCTGATAAATAATGCAGGGATATTTTCTGTCAAGCAGAACAAAGAGAATCAGTGGCAGATAACAGAGAGCGTAACGAATGCTATGCAGTTTAACAGCCTGCAGGCGTTGCATGATCATCTCAGGCAGTTAAGCAATTCTGAACATCACAACAGGCCATATTTGGTGGTGGAACACTACCAGTACTCACCGCAAAGCCGTCCTGTCGGCCGTGCATTCTATGAGACCGGTCGTGATCGTATGATTTACACCAACGTCCCTGACGCAGCAGATTTTCTCAGCTATGCAGAGCTGGCGAAAGTTGAAGGTAATAAGGCGTGGTGTTACCGGGATACCACGCTCTGGCAAGTGGATATTGTCAGTGGCGAGGTTCTGCGGCAGTATCTGCCGATAAAATTTCCGGGGAGTGATCAGGGGAAAATCAGCAGCCATGTGATGCAGAGCAATGACCAGCTCTGGTTTGTGGTGGAACAGCAGCTGGATGAGGGCTGTATCTCATATACTTATCAGGTGGCAGAGGAAGCACTGAAACTGGTGGCAGTTGACGGGAATACGGTCATGCTGGCGGGCCTGGATAAAATCAGTGAAAAAAACTTTGTCGCGCTGCCTGTCCCACTTGATTCCAGTGACGGTGAGTTTAATGGCCTTCTGGCACCACTGGCGGCGAATCAGTGGTTCACCGGCGATCTCTGTGCGCCGGAACATCAGGTTAAAGGCAGCCCGGCGGAGGTGATCAGCCTTTCTGGGCGAGTAGCGGGTGTAGATAGACATTACTGGTTACAGACGGATGGAAAACAGCTGCAGAATGTGGTCAGAATGAACCGGATAAATCCGGATCAGGAGGATGCAGGCATCCTGACTGAGCTGAAAAAGAAAAATTCGGATTTGCTGACCCTGACGGCTGATTTCACCCGCGTTTTCACCACGACCGGTGATAAACCGGGTTATTATTTTTACAGCCATCAGCGACATAGTCTTTATTTTCAGCAGGATAATGGCCTGTCCGGCACTCCGGCCAGCAAAGTGGCTGTTGATGATATCAGATCCGTATCCATAGCGAACAAGCAGTTGGTTGCACTTTCCAGCAGGGGGATGCTGTGGCTGGCAGATGATCAGGGCAGTATCCGTCTGATCGGGGTGACGGCAGATTGGTTGCAACAACCTCACCAGAAGGGTCTGACAGCTGCCCTGAATCAGTTGGCGCAGGATAATCCAGATCGGTTCAGCACCCTGCTGTTGCTGGGATTGCAGGATAGCAACGGAAAACCAATCAGTGCTTGGTATGACAGTACAGCAGGTCGGGTGGTGCAGGGCGGAGTTGGTCTCATTACAGAACACACTCTGACCTATCTTGGTTTAGCGGAAGATGGCAGTCAGGCATGGATTTTTGACACTGATAACCATCAGTTATACCGTCAGCCACTGTCGGTGGAGGCTGACCTTAAGTTGGGTGAAAAGCAGGTGCTCTCTGAGAAACCTGTTGCAGCGGAGCCTTGGCTTCGGGCCAGCCATCAATACCGCAGTGCGGTTCGTCAGGGCAATACACTCCGGCTGGAAACCCCGGACGGCGCGGTCTTACTGCTGTCAGTTGATGCCAAGATGACAGACCGCCCGGTGCTGATTGCCTGGCATGTGCAGGATCGTGCTGACAGTCAAATTGCCTCAGCCATTGCTGCGCTCAGGAATGAGGCTGAATTACCGCAAGCAGTTAGACTGTTTTCTGAGCGTAGTTATCCTGCTTGGTACCTGCCAGAGGAAGGGAAAATGCTTCGTTCCGGCATAGTTAATTCGGATCATGTTCTGCATTACTTGGGTCAGGTCGCCGGGCAGGAGGCCAGTTATGTCCATGACCGGACTACCGGAGAATTGTGGCAAGTCAGCGAAGAACAGTCCACACTAGAGGGAAATTACTGTTTTGTTAACCGAACACCGGAGAGTCTGGTGTTGCAGGTGGGGCAGGTTCCTCTGGGGGAAAAAATCCGTCTTCCGCAACTGGCGGGCACTGATCGGCTGGCCATCACCGGGCGTTCAAAAGAATTGTATTACTGGCTTTCCTCCCCCGAGGCGCTGACCCACTACCGGCATATCACGATAGATGATCGGGGTCAGGGTTCAGCGATCCGGTTTTCTGATACCTGCATAGCCAACCTGTCACTCTGGCGCAGTGACCAAAATTTAGTGCTGCTTCATCAGGCATCAGAAGACACCAGTTTATTCCTTGTCAATATTGAACAGGCAGCACAGCGCTATATGAGGTTTGAAAGCACCGGAACTTCGCCACTGAAGAAGATGAAGATAATTCACTTACTGAGAAAAATGGACAAACTGACGGTATTAAACCCCGATGTCAGCTGTTTCGAGCTGGTATCAGAAGAAGGTGAACTCAGGGTAAAACCGGCTGAGTGTACAGAGAAGTTAGAGTCGTTTTCATCTATTCCGGAGTATTCAGTACTTATACCCCTGTAGCACTCTACTTCAGTTGCGATAAAACTGGAGTTGGTGAAAAAGGCTCTATGGCGTGGTGTTAAGCAACTGGTCGATCTAATTGGCTAGTTGCACAAATTTTCTGTATTACGTGGTGCCCTGATATGATGGGTGATTTATTGCCTGTTATTAGTGTAAATAACAGGCAATAAAAAATCTGATGGGAGGTTACTTTCCCCCATCAGAAAGGAACATTGAGCTTTTGTGACAGACTCGATAGTGCGAGGTGATTTGTTTTATTGCATGCCATTTGCAGATTTATTTTGCGATTTAGTCAGCATATATAAGCGGAATAGGTAAATCAGTAGTATGGAAGATAGTAGGTTATTTAGTATTGATAGTACGATATCGGGCATTCTAGCGAAACCAAGAGCGATAATTAGCTTTATTGCAAACCATAGCAGTATGGCCGGGGCTAACAGGCGCAGATTGGCAAACGCTAATTTCCAGCTTTCCTGCATGGATGAGAAAACACCTTTTCCTTTTTCAAGCAGAAAAACAGGGGCAAATGCAAATGCAATAGAGAGCAGTATGCCGGGTATGAACATCAACGCGTAACCTAATTGAATCAATAAGGTACAGATAAACATCAGCAAAAACATTTTAGGCAGCGAGCCTATTGATGATTTGCTGGCGTGGAGCGCATTGGTTTGGTGTCCGTTAGAAATGGCATTAATAAGTAACAACACATTGGCGGTCAGCAATGTACTGCCGAATATGT
The DNA here is from genome assembly GCF_000027225.1 of Xenorhabdus bovienii SS-2004. Lineage (NCBI taxonomy): Bacteria > Pseudomonadati > Pseudomonadota > Gammaproteobacteria > Enterobacterales > Morganellaceae > Xenorhabdus > Xenorhabdus bovienii. The sequence goes on along the minus strand of NC_013892.1, from coordinate 2,379,852 downwards.
TGGAAAATAGAATACCGAATGCTGTGCGTAAGAACATGAATTGTTCTTCTGGCGTTAATTGCGCCACAAAATTTTTAACTCCTGTATTACCTGACTCTTTAAAGGCGTTTTGTATCTCAACCAGTAGTTTGAGCTGTTCACCATCAGGCATCAGAAGATGTTCAAGCAGTACTGCCACCAACGCGGCTAAGATAGAGAGTATGAAAATATTCAACAGCTGATTCTTAAAAAAATTGAAGCTGTCACGATACAGGATATTTGCCGTGATGGGCATGAAAGTGGCTCCTATCAGATAAAACAACAATGATACTCAATTGTACCTTGTTCGGGGGATTATTGGATACCTAAAAGATAAAGCAGGTAATGGTTGAGGAGCATTAACAGATAGAAGAAATCAGGGGCTAATGGATTATTTTTAACCAAATGATGGTTCTATTAATTCTGTGTTAACTTCAGCTTCGTTTAAAAATAGCGATATCACAATCCCGTAAATTCAAGCTCGGTTTTTTAGGTTGGAATGTATAAGCAATTAAGCCAGCGACAATTTCCAATAAAAAACCGAACTGACTACGGTGTTTGAATGTTCTATCTGAGAAATGTTTTTGAGCTGATCCCCGGCCGTTTCTATCAAAAATCGCTTTCTCAACATCAGTTTATTCCAGAGAGATAACGCTTTTGCCTTCATGTTATTCCGGACATGAGTGATTAACGTTATTCCTTCTGTTTCCAGTTCCTGTGTCTTAGCATCTGTACGTAGCCGGCCAATGGCGATAATATGAAGCCCGCTGTTCGCTGTTCGCTGTTCGCTGCACGATCACCGCCCCGGTTGAGCCGATGAAGTAGATAGCGGTAATCGCTATTCAGATAATATATTATCAATCATATTTTGTACTACGATGAAGTTTTCCCCTCCAAAAAGGTTACAGCGATTCAGTAAGTAGTAAAGTTGATAAAGAGGTTGTCGCTCAATAAAACCTTGTGGTAATGGCCAAATACTTTGGTAACCATCAAAAATTTGTAGGGGTAGTTCTGGATAAAGGGGCAGCATAGCAAGGTCACATTCACGATCTCCCCAATAGCAGGCGGGATCAAATGCTACGGCAGAATTGCTATTTAATGATGCACAATTTGTTGGCCATAAATCGCCGTGTAGGAGAGAAGGCTGAGGTTGGTGAGATTGTAGCTTGTCACTGATTATTTGAACAATAAGCTCGATGTTGCCAAACACCATTCCCCTATCTGCTGCAAGTTGTAATTGCCAGCCAATCCGCTTTTCTGCGTAAAATTGATTCCAGCGCTTTTGCCATCCATTAGGCTGTATGGTGGTCGCGAGCATGTTATCAAAATCAAAACCAAATTTAGGTTGCTCACTCCATTGGTGCAATTTCGCGAGTTGTTGACCAAAGTAGTATGCACTATAGGCAGTAAATGGCTTTATAGGTAAATACTCCAGCAAAAGAAAACTATGGTCTCGATCGTATCCAACGCCGTAAACATGAGGGACATGGATAGTTTTGCTGCGGGCCAGTAATTCCAGTTGCTCTGCTTCTGTTTTAAAAACAGGTAACATTTCTTTCAAGTTGGATTTTATAAAAATATGTTCTTCGCCGTAATCAACGCACCAAGAACGGTGAATATCCCCTCCCGCTAATTCTGTTTTATTGTGAATGTCAGCGTCACCAAAATGCTCACTTAATAGACGGTTCACTGCTTGCCACATGATTCACCTCATTAAGTTGACAATTGCCATGCTCATATTACAGACAGATGTAACAATTGAACAAGTTAAAAAGTGATTTAAATAGCACTCAATAGAGAACCATATCCAAAATTAGATATGGCTCTCTACTTTATTAATTTGATTTACCTGAAATTTATGATAATGGGGATGGGATATCTCTGGTACGCTTCTTGCTCATTTTCTTTCTAGCTAATTTTATTTGGTCATAAATAAGTGCTGTTATGAAGAAGATAGCTTGAATAATGACGATACAAGGCCCTGTTTCACCATCAATGTGAAAGCTGATTATTGTACCGAGCACACTGGATGACACAGAAGCAATCATTGCAACAATAAGCATGCGATCAAAACTCCGGCAGAGCATAAATGCAATAATACCGGGAGATATCAGCATGGCAATAACCAAAATAATGCCAACGGCTTGCAGCGATGCGACAATAGTTAAGGCCAGCAGGGACAATAAGCCATAATGGATAAGTTTCACGGGCAGACCGACAACGCGTGCCTGATTGGGATCGAAACAGTAGAGCATAAAATCTTTACGTTTCAGCAACACAATTGCCAGTGTTACGCCAGCAATACATAGTGTCTGAATCAATTCATGCTGGGTAATGCCAAGTATGCTACCAAATAGAATATGCGTCAGATGCTGATCGGTATCTATGCGAGTAAACAGGACTAAACCCAGTGCAAACATGCCGGAGAATACAATACCCATGACTGTATCCTCTTTGATTCGACTGTGTTCTTTCAGATATCCGGTAGCGAATGCGCAAAATATCCCTGAAAGAAAAGCACCTATTGCGAGTGGTATTCCAGCGACAAATGCTAATACGATACCAGGTAAGACCGCATGGGAAATGGCATCTCCCATCAGTGACCAGCCCTTTAATACTAAATAGCAGGAAAGTACCGCGCAGACTGCCCCCACAATGACAGAAGCGAAAATAGCTCTCTGCATAAAATCATGCATGAAGGGTTCAGTAATGAATTCAATCAATGTACTCATGAGCGTCCTCCTTGAGTTAATTCTAAAGATTCTTTTTTCGCTCGTCTGCGGGACGCTAACATGCCATGTTTGGGGGCAAAGAAGAAAGCCAGTAGGAAAATCACAGTTTGTAGCGTGACAATCACTCCCCCTGTTGCACCATTGAGGAAGTAACTCAAGTAAGCACCGATAGCACTCGTTAATGATCCGATGGTGACAGCAATGATAAGCAGGTGCTTAAACCGATCTGTCAATAAATAGGCTGTGGCACCAGGAGTAACTACCATTGCGATGACCAGAATGGCGCCGACTGTTTGCAATGCGGCAACAGTACAGGCACTAAGTAAGGTGAAGAAAATGATTTTTAACCGTAGAGGTGATAAACCGATAGAACGTGCATGGGTTTCATCGAAGAAAACAACTAAAAGATCTTTCCAGAGCAGCATCAAGATAATAAAGGAGACAGCAATAATGATTTCGACTTGCAAAACATCTTCATCAGAAATGCCTAAAATATTGCCGAGAATAATGGTTTGTACATTAACGGAAGTGGGGTTTAAGGAAACGATTAATAACCCGACAGCGAAAAAAGTGGAGAATATAAAACCGATCACCGCATCTTCACGTAACCGCGTGATATGACGAACCAGAGTCATTGATAATGCCGCGAGCATACCAGTAAAAAAGGCTCCACCCGCATAAGGCAAACCGAGAGCATATGCGCCTGCTACGCCCGGTACAACAGAATGGGAAAGGGCGTCTCCCATCAGCGACCAACCTTTCAGCATCAGATAGGCAGATAAAAAAGCACAGACTGCACCTACGATGGCACTTACCCACATGGCTTTCACCATATAGTTGTAATTGAATGGTTGTAGCAGCAACTCCATCATGGCTGATTTTCCTTCTGCTTTTGGCTTTGACGTGGTGGGACATGACGGTCATAGCCATAGAAGACAGCAGCCCGTTCATCATCGGTAATGACAGTCAGTGAGCGCAGATCATCATCATCATGAAGCTCTGAGCCAGAAAGGTTGATATGGCGTAAAACACCCCCGAATGTTGTCTCCAGATTTTTTTGGGTGAAAGTGGTTTCAGTTGGGCCACTAGCCAAAACAGTGCGATTGATCAAGATAACATGGTCACAAAATTCAGGCACACTGCCGAGGTTATGCGTTGATACCAAAACTAGATGCCCTTCATCACGTAAGTCACGGAGTAAATCGACAATGGCATTTTCTGTCTTAACGTCGACACCAGTAAAAGGCTCATCTAACAGTAGCACTTTCCCTTCCTGTGCTAGTGCTCGTGCTAAAAATGTCCGTTTTTTCTGCCCACCAGAAAGCTCACCGATTTGTCGATTTCGTAGTTCATTCAGCCCGACGCGTTCAAGCGCTTTATCCACGATTTGATGGTCACGTTTACTGGGTCTGCGCAAAAATCCCATTTTTCCATAGCGGCCCATCATCACAACATCGGAAACTAAAACTGGAAAATTCCAGTCTACATCCTCAGTCTGTGGAACATATGCAATGATATTTTGTTTTAAGGCAGTCTTGATGGTTTGTGCATTGAGGGTGACTTTTCCGTGGGAGGGAGTAACTAATCCCATGATTGTTTTGAATAATGTGGATTTTCCGCTGCCATTCATACCTACCAGCGCACAAATTGTGCCGCCGGTAATATCGAAACTGGCGTCATATATGGCGGTGTGCCCATTGTTGTAAGTGACGGTAGCATCATCAACAATTAAATGAGGATGCTCAAATAGTGATTGATGGTTTAACGATGAATGACTCATTGATTAAATCCTTTCGCGATGGTGTCCACAGTGGTGTTCAGCAGGTCAATATAAGTAGGCACTGGACCTTTTGGGGTAGAAAGAGAATCGACATAGAGTATTCCACCGTAGTGAGCCCCGGTTTCTTTGCTGACTTGTTTTGCTGGTTTATCTGAAACGGTACTTTCACTGAAGACGACAGGGATTTTCTGTGTCCTTATGGTATCAATAACACGGCGAACCTGTTGCGGAGAACCTTGTTCTTCAGCATTGATTGGCCATAAATACACTTCCTTGAAACCATAATCTTGTGTGAGATAGCTGAAAGCCCCTTCACTGGTTACCAGCCAGCGTTGATTTTCTGGAATACGGGACAGGCGTTCCCTGAGTGGTGCATCTAGTTTGACCATTTTTTCTGCGTAAATTTTTGCATTGCGATTATAAACCTCTGCATTCGCAGGATCATATTTAACGAAAGACTTACGGATATTTTCAATATAAATCAGGGCGTTTTTGGGAGACATCCAAGCATGGGGATTAGGATTTTTATTGTAAGGTCCCTCACGAATCGGCAGCGGGGTTATACCCTCAGTAATGACGGCCGTAGGGATGTCTTTCATGTTTTCAAAAAAACGTTCAAACCAGCGTTCAAGATTCAAGCCATTCCAGAGGATAAGATCTGCACGCTGTGCTTTAATGATGTCTTTTGGCGTAGGCTGGTAATCGTGGATCTCTGCGCCTGGTTTTGTGATGGATTCAACGATGGCTGTATCACCTGCGATATTTTGAGCCATATCCTGAATAATGGTAAAGGTAGTTACAACCCTGAATTTTTTATCTGCATAGGCTTGCTGGCTGAATAGGGTGAGCGTGAATAATGCGATAATCATACTGAATATCGGGAAAGCAGAAATTGAACGTCTTTTGTTCATTGTGGCAAACCTTACTTGTTACACATATAATTATTGATAATGATTATCAATATCACTTATTCAAAGTCAAGGCTATATTGCACAAAATTAATGATAGTTTGATAGACATTCCTTAACTTTCTTGTTGCTGAGATATTGGTAAAGAAGGTGATGTGAACAAAAAATTAGCCTATTGTCTAGACTTACGTAATATAAATGGCTCAATTTATTTTGATAAGTTGTATAAAAGTATTTTGGGCTTATTAGTAAAGTTATATATGATTTATAAAATTAATTTTGGTTTGGGGAAGGCAGCGTGAAATTAAGACTCGGCTATATTGTGCTGGCAATGCTATTGACAGGATGTGCAGACCAAGAAATTCATCAGTCAGGAGTTGGTAAGCAACTAACAGCAAAACGCCTGCTCGGTAACAATAACGTTGTTTCTAGTTCCCGTAAATTTATGGCTAGATCTGAATCAACACCATTTGATCGTTTTATTGAGCAGGCTGCAAGACGTTATGGCGTTGATGAAACGCTTATTAAAGCGATTATTCGGGTGGAATCTGGTTTTCGTCCAGAAATCGTCAGTAAATCCAATGCCGTTGGTCTAATGCAAATCAAGGCATCTACAGCAGGGCGAGATGCTTATCGAATAAAAGGAAAATCGGGGCAGCCAACTATGCGTGAGTTGAAAGATCCAGAAACCAACATTGATCTTGGAACCGCCTACATTAGCATCCTGAAAAAGCAGCATCTGGAAGGTATCACTAATCCTGAAACGATGTACTATGCGATGATAGTCGCTTATGTTAATGGTGCAGGAGCATTATTGCGTACATTTGATTCAAACAGAACTTTGGCAATCAATAAAATTAATCGAATGACACCAAATGAGTTTTATCAATATGTTCAGAATAATCATCCCGCACCACAGGCTCCTCGTTATTTATGGAAAGTAAAAAAGGCCTACCGCGATTTGGATATCATTAATAATTGATATCTATTAATCAATAGATTACACGGTAACTTTTTATTGTATGTTTTCACTCAATCATTTGCGCAGGGAAATTCCCAAGATTTGGTTAATGAAAAAGAGCACGGCGCGATATAGAACGTGGAATGTATGGTAAGAAAAGTTTAAAAAATCATCAGCCACAATGATGTTGTCTCGAATGAGGCAAGTTTTTTCTTATTGCATTCGTATAGGAAAATTAAACAGCAACTCCTAGCTGGCAAGAAAACGGTGGCAATCTGTCCACGCTCTTTGGCCTATCCAACTGAAGTCCGGAAAGTGATTTATATGATGAATGCCATCAAAAAACGTAAAATATTTCCCTCGGATATAGAGGAAATCACCACGGTTGCCGCAAGGTGTGATATCCCATCTCAAGGGCAGGTTTCTGCCCTGTAGCGACAGTAGCTTCCTTTCCCACCATTCCACAATCTCCTGCTTCTCTTTCAGGTAGTTGTCTGCTGGAAATTTATCAAAGTTGTAGTAAGTGGAAAGCATGTCTAATACTATAGAAACAACTATCCGAGTAAAGGATGTTTAGAGATTTTTATTGTTTGTACATAATTGTGTACATTATTATATTTTCTAGCTTTAATGGCTGCGTAACGTAATGTATTTAAATAATATTTTGTCTTCTGGTTATAATTATCAGTTGATTACTTCCGATGCTCAATTGCAGTCAATCTGTGAGCGGGCAAAAAAACACGCAACAATTGCATTAGATACAGAATTTGTACGCACACGGACGTATTATCCTCAATTAGGTTTGATACAACTGTTTGATGGAGAACAACTTTCTCTGATTGATCCTCTCGATATTTCAGAATGGCAACCCTTTCGGGAGTTGTTGACTGATCGAGATGTATTAAAATTCATCCATGCTGGTAGTGAAGATTTAGAGGTTTTTTGGAATAGCTTTCAATGTTTGCCAACGCCGATGATTGATACTCAGGTACTGGCTGCGTTTATTGGTCACCCTATGTCATGTGGTTTTGCAACACTGGTTGCTCAATATCTGCACGTAGAATTGGACAAAAGTGAGTCCCGCACTGATTGGTTGGCTCGTCCATTGAGTGAAAAGCAGTGTGAATACGCCGCGGCGGATGTTTATTATTTATTGCCTTTGGCCGATATTCTGATGGCGGCAACGGAGCAGGCGGGATACATGGGTGCGGCACAAGATGAAAGTTATCTGATTGCCCAACGCCGCAAAGAAATCTTAATGCCAGAATGTGCTTACAAAGATATAGGTAACGCGTGGCAATTACGTCCAAAGCAGCTGGCCTGTTTGAAAAAACTGGCGGGATGGCGGTTAAATCAGGCGCGTGAGCGGGATTTGGCAATCAATTTTGTTATTCGCGAAGAAAACCTATGGCAGGTAGCCCGTTATATGCCGACTTCTTTGGGGGAGCTGGATGCCTTAGGATTAAGTGGGCAGGAAATCCGTTGTCATGGGCGTCGTTTGCTGGCAATGGTTGCAGAGAGCAGAGATATTCCAGATGAAGCCTGTCCGGCTCTCATTACAAACCTGATTGATTATCCGGGCTATCGTACGGCCTTCAAGGAAATTAAATCGCTGGTTACTCAAATAAGTGAGTCCCATCAGTTTAGTGTGGAATTATTGGCTTCCCGCCGGCAGATCAATCAATTGCTCAGTTCTCATTGGAAACTGAAGTCACCCGATTATCAGCCTGAATTACTCCGTGGGTGGCGAGGAGAGTTGCTGGCTGAGCCTGTTGCTGAAATATTAGCAAACTATCCGGCTTAATAACGATTATTGCTGTGATGTTTATTCCCTGCACCGTACGATGGGCAGGGAAGATTGAAGTTAACTTTGTGTCATCACTTCAGCAGCGGTATCATTTTTATCCTCACTGATACTGAACCATGGATAATACTGCACCCGACTCAGCCATCCCTTGGCATTTATCACCAATATTTCTCGACCAATCGGATCGTAATAGTGAGTATTGGTATACATATGATTGCGAATACTATGACAATCAAGCTGGCATTAACATCCGGCGTCCCGCATTCAATGCACCCACACCATAAGGCTCTGTCGCATTAAAAACCGATATCGGGTAACCTACGTACTTTTATCGAGTCAGTTGCCCATGTCTTTAATTCGAAAAGCCTTCAAACGGCTACACTATCCTGTCGATATTATCGCTCAATGTGTCCGTTGGTACCTGGCCTATGCCCTGAGCCTGCGTAATTTAGAGGAGATGATGGCTCCGAGCGTGGCATTGAGGTTGACCACTCGACACTGCACCGCTGGGTAACTCGTTTGGTGCCGTTATTGGATAAAGCCTTTCGCCGGTACAAGCGGCCTGTCGGACGTCGATGGCGAATGGATGAGACGTGAAAGGCCAGTGGAAATATCTGTATCGAGCCGTCGATACGACCGGACAGACCATCGATTTTCTACTGACGGCAAAACGGGATGCGCCTGCAGCATTGCGCTTCTTTCACAAAGCGATACGCCACCACGGTGAGCCTGAGGTGGTGACCATTGATAAAAGCGGTGCCAACACCGCGGCGCTAGACAAGCTCAACGCCGATAAGCCGGAAGAAGAAATGATAACCATCAGACAAAACAAATACCTGAACAACCTTGTTGAACAAGACCACCGCAATATCAAACGTCGGACAGGCTCTATGCTCGGATTTAACTCGTTTCGTCGAGCCCAAACCCTGTTAGCGGGGATCGAAGTCGTTTCGATGTTGCGTAAAGGTCAATATATACAACCCAAAGATAATACATTATCTCCCACAGAGATGTTTTACCGTTTGGTTGCCTAAATAATAACCAATCCCACTTTCATTCAAACTTTCGCTGTTAATTCGACAGAATCCTTATTTGCAACAGTGCCCTATTTTTAAGTGTGTAACATAAATGTTGATATTTTTTTAACTTTGAATTAGTTTACTTGGAACGATCATTCCAAAAGGTATATAAAATATGCGAATAAAGGAATTTGACACCGATAAAATTGTAGATGCTGCGATGCAGGTTTTTTGGCTACGGGGTTATGCAGGAACATCTATACAGGATTTAGTTGAAGGGACTGGCTTATCGAGAAGTAGTCTATACAACACTTTCGAAAATAAGTATGGGCTTTATCAGAAAGCACTGGAACATTATTCTACAATCACATCAGCTAACGTAGAACTTATTGCGGGAGAAGGAACCGCTAAGGAATTAATTCGCAAACTACTTTCAAGTATTGCGGAGGATGAGTTATCTGACTCTCTAATGCGAGGCTGCATGGTTGCAAATGCATCATTAGAATTGGCCGGACATGATACAACTATCGCGGAATTGGTTCTATACAACTTGAAACGGCTACAGAAGGCACTTGAAAAGCGCATTCAGGCAGGACAACTTGCAGGGGAGATTTCAAAAGAAAAGAATGCTTCTGCTTTAGCATATTTTTTTGTAAACACAATACAGGGCATAAGAATAATGGGCAAAGGTTGCCCTGTTCAAGAGCGTCAACGCTGTTTACATGATGTAATTAACATTGCATTGGAAACATTGTAATTAGCCTACCGTAGTATGTAGGCTCCGGTTTTTATTTACTCCATTTTGGAACGATCATTCCAAATTAATATTTAAAGGAAATTTTTATGACTACCCAAAAACAGCTCAAAATTGCAGTGCTAGGAACTGGCTTAATGGGAGCGCCAATAGCCAGAAATCTACAGAAAAAAGGATTTTTAGTTCATGCATGGAATCGGACGATAACAAAAGCACTACCGCTTCAAGCAGAAGGAATTCAGATTTTTAATACGCCTGCGGATGCTGTTCGTGACGCAGACATAATCATCACCGTTCTCAAAGAAGGAATGAACGTACAACAGGTGTTAGAAGAGGCTGTATCGGCTATTCGTAAAGGCGCTATTTTGCTACAGCTAAGCACTATCGGAGTCGAAGCGGCAATTTCTTTAGACGCTTTAGCTGAAAAAATAGGTTTGATTTACTACGATGCACCTGTTCAGGGCACTAAACAACCCGCTGAATTAGCTCAATTGGTCATTCTTGCCTCTGGCCCGATGGATAAACGTACTGAAGTTCAGCCTGTTTTTGATGCTATTGGTAAAAAGACTATCTGGGTATCAGAGCAAAAGGGATCAAGCAGTTGCCTCAAACTTGCCTTAAATAGCTGGGTATTTTCATTGACACATGGGATTGCTGAAAGTCTGACATTAGCCAAAGGTTTAGGGATCGACCCACAGTTAGTCGTAGATGTAATTAAAGGCGGCCCAATGGATAGCGTATTTTTCCAAAGCAAGGCTGCTGCCATGTTATCAGATGATTACACCGTAAGCTTTAGCATTGAAAACGCAGTAAAAGATGCTCAATTAGTCGTTGATGCGGCTAAACAATTTAATCTACAAATTGACGGTGCAAATGTCAGTCTTACCCGATTTGAACATGCTCTTAAAACGGGTCATGGCGACAAAGATATGGCCGCAACCTATATAATTTAATTGTTTGAGAGCGTTAATGCATGAGTAATCTAAATCAAGTAAATACAGCATTTGAATATGATGTAAACCCGAATAGGCTGCCTATTTGGAAATTATTGGCTTTTACAATGGCTGGATTTTTAACCATTTTAACGGAGACTATACCTGCTGGATTATTACCGCAGATTAGTGAAGGGTTAAATGTATCCGAAATTCAGGCTGGTCAGCTTGTCACTTTTTATGCACTTGGTTCGGTCTTAGCGGCAATACCTGTTGTTGCTGTAACGCGTAATTTAAATCGTAGGTTTTTGTTTTTATTTGCGATTAGTGGATTATTAGTATTCAATTCAATTACTGCAATATCTACAGATTACGTTCTTACCTTGGTGGCTCGTTTTATCGCGGGTATGGCGGCGGGCGTTATATGGGGATTATTTGCAGGTTACGCTCGTCGTTTAGTTCCTCATCGCTTACAAGGGCGTGCGCTGGCAATTGCAGGTGTTGGTCAGCCTATTGCGCTATGTATTGGCGTACCGCTGGGAACAATGTTAGGTACTCTATTCGATTGGCGCGGAGTCTTCTGGATTATGTCAGTAATCGCTTTGCTATTATTGATTTGGATCCGACTCGCAATACCTGATTTTGCAGGACAATCAAGTCAGCAAAGATTATCCATTCGTCGAGTTATTCTTTTGCCGGGTGTTCGTTCAGTATTAGTCATACTTTTCGCATGGATTTTAGCGCATAATATTTTGTACACCTATATTGCTCCTTATTTAACCGCATTTGGATTGAGTTCTAGCATTGATGTTGTGTTACTCGTGTTTGGGATCGCCTGCATTATAGGAATTTGGTTAACGGGATTATTTGTTGACAGTGGCGTGAGGATATTGACTTTACTGAGTCTTATCTTGTCTGTTATAGCATCGCTGTTACTTATTTTATCGGTCATGTATTAAATGATTAGATTAGGTATTAAAAATAATGTTCACGTTCAATAAAGGTTCCTATCACTTTATCGTGCATTTCTTCCGATTTTGAATACCCAATGGTTTTTCTATTCAGCCTTTTGATTCGGGTACGATGCGTTAAATTCGTTCTCTCTATACGCTGAGTAAACGCCTTTCCAGTCAAGTGCTCTTCCTCGGGAAGTGGGTCGTAAACAACATAGTCATCCGTGCAGTAAAACCGAATAGTAAAGGAAGATAAGAGGGTAAGCAGCTTGTCTAACGTTTTTCGACTGCGATCGCCAAAAACATGAGCCACTATTCGCTTCAGGCGGGGTTCCCAAGCATACCAAAGCCAGCGTTGGTTTTTCTTATTGCCGACAAACGACCATTGCTCGTCGATTTCACAGACAATCTGGATGCCACATTCCGCAAGGGGAAGTGTCGTTACGTTTCGGGGTCTGAGGTTTTTAATGTTTTCATGACGGTGGCGGTGGCGACTTTCAGGATCCGAGCGGTGTCACGAATTCCCCCGTTATTCATCGCGATATCGACAATCTGTTCTTTAACGCCGGGTTTGCAGGCCTGATAGGTATACGCCAACTGAAAGACCTTACAGCAGCTATAACAGCGATAACGAGGATGTCCGCCATTTCCTTTCCCATGTCCTTTGACCTGTTCTGATTTGTGGCAATAACGGCAATAGACATCAACTTTGGCCATACTTCATCCTTAAAAAGCCGGAAGCATATCACAGCAACTAACCATTTAATACATGACCATTTTATCGAGTTATAATAGCCTTTTTGTGTGGTTCGGATTAATTGTCTGGGGAATGTCTTTTGGTGGTGCGCCGACATTATTGCAAACAGCACTTGCTGACGTGGCGGAAGAAAATGCAGATGTCGCCCAATCTATGCTGGTTACTATTTTTAATCTAGCAGTCGCAGGGGGAGGTATTATCGGGGGAGGTTTACTCAATAATTATGGTATGACTTCTTTTCCGATTACCATGATTGCTCTTTCATTATTTGCATTAAGTTTAGTCTGGCGAGCCAAGAAAAATGGTTTCAGACCCGGCCAAAGAAGATAGAAATCTGTTATATCAGAAATTACTTAACGTGAGTTTTCGTTCCACTGAGCGTCAGACCCCCTAAACATAGATGGCTGAGAAACAGAAACTTGACTAACCTGAGATTTGCTTAAGAAGGGAACTAAAGTGCCTGAGGCACGATCAAAGTTTTTGCTAAAGAAAATAAAATTGTGGAGATCCTCAGGCATGGTTAATTTAGAAGAATTTTACTGCTGCGTCGACAGGGCAAACGGGTCTAAATGATACTGACGTAAACCCCACCGTTAGGACTTTCAGCTCTGTCGCATTAAAAACCGATATCGGGTAACCTACGTACTTTTATCGAGTCAGTTGCCCATGTCTTTAATTCGAAAGCCTTCAAACGGCTACACTATCCTGTCGATATTATCGCTCAATGTGTCAGTTGGTACCTGGCCTATGCCCTGAGCCTGCGTAATTTAGAGGAGATGATGGCCGAGCGTGGCATTGAGGTTGACCACTCGACACGGCACCGCTGGGTAACTCGTTTGGTGCCGTTATTGGATAAAGCCTTTCGCCGGTACAAGCGGCCTGTCGGACGTCGATGGCGAATGGATGAGACGTATATCAAAGTGAAAGGCCAGTGGAAATATCTGTATCGAGCCGTCGATACGACCGGACAGACTATCGATGTTCTACTGACGGCAAAACGGGATGCGCCTGCATCATTGCGCTTCTTTCACAAAGCGATACGCCACCACGGTGAGCCTGAGGTGGTGACCATTGATAAAAGCGGTGCCAACACCGCGGCGCTAGACAAGCTCAACGCCGATAAGCCGGAAGAAGAAATGATAACCATCAGACAAAACAAATACCTGAACAACCTTGTTGAACAAGACCACCGCAATATCAAACGTCGGACAGGCTCTATGCTCGGATTTAACTCGTTTCGTCGAGCCCAAACCCTGTTAGCGGGGATCGAAGTCGTTTCGATGTTGCGTAAAGGTCAATATATACAACCCAAAGATAATACATTATCTCCCACAGAGATGTTTTACCGTTTGATTGCCTAAATAATAACCAATCCCACTTTCATTCAAACTTTCGCTGTTAATTCGACAGAACCTTCCAGTGTGCTATATACCCGTCGTCATTGAAGATGCTTGATTTTTCATTTGTATCAGATCATGATTGCGCCCATGAAAATTAATCTAACAGATGCCCAAAAAGACGCCCTCGAATTGATGCATGATACGACTCGCGATGGACGAGTACGTGACCGCATCAAGGCCGTGCTTTTGGCCTCAGAAGGCTGGACTGCCCAGATGATTGCTCAGGCTTTGCGGATCCATGAAAGTACGGTGAGCCGCCATCTGAAAGATTACTTCTCTGAGGAAAAACTCGCCCCTGAAAATGGGGGCTCTGAAAGCCGTTTGTCTGCCGAACAAACAACAGAATTAGTTGAGTATCTGATGGCAAATTTGATGCACACTACCGCACAAATTGTGGCCTATGTTCGGGCACGATGGCAGGTGACTTTCACTGTCGCAGGAATGACGAAATGGCTTCACCGTCAAGGTTTCAGCTACAAGAAGCCAATGGGTGCTCCGCATAAATTTGATGCGGATAAACAGCAACAGTTTATTGAAACCTACAACGCGCTGAAAGAAGAATGTGGCCAGAATGCGCCTATTTTATTTATTGATGCGGTTCACCCGACCCTGTCCACAAAATTAAGTTATGGCTGGATGAAGAGCGGGCGGAAGCACGTCAAAGTGGTTGAAACCACAGGCAGTCGTACTCGACTCAACATCATGGGTGCCCTTAATTTACAACGGATTGAAGAGACTATTGTTCGTGAATATCCGACGATTAACGCGAAAAATGTCGTCCTTTTTTTCGGCTCAATCCGGGAAACCTATCCACTTTCGCAAAAAATCCACATTATTCTGGATGGTGCGGGTTATCACCGTTCCGGAGTCGTCCAATTTTTTGCCGAGGTTTTGAATATTGAGTTGCACTACCTGCCGCCTTACAGCCCTAATCTCAACCCGATTGAGCGATTATGGAAGTATGTGAATGAGCAGGTACGAAACAATGTCTATTTTCCGGATACCAAAACATTCCGTGAAACGCTGCGCCACTTTTTTCATGTCACATTGCCAGAAAAAGCGAAAGAACTCACCACTCGGTTGACTGATAACTTCCAGATTTTAAAACCCGCATCTTCAAGTTAATTGCGTATATACAATACAGGTTGAATATATTAATAATTAACTGATATTAATAGGATAAGTGCCTATTATTCGTTAATCATATAATAATTATGGAGAGGGTGATTGCTAAAGTCGTGGGATGATGGGAATTGGGAAAAAATGAGAAAAAGGTATTGATAGATTTGTTGAATATTTGAAATCGGGATGTCAGTACATCCCGATTCATTATTGAGAAATCACCTGTTTAAATTAAATAACGCCATTTGATAGTGTTATTTTGGCGATTCTTCAGTCTCCGGTAATGTTACATTAAGTTCCAGTACGGATATGTCATCATCTTTTTGCTCAAACTGCACAGAGAGCATTTCTGGGTCGATTTGTACATATTTACATATAACGGCCAGAATATCCCGTTTCATTTCGGGCAAATAAGCAGGCTCGGAATCACCGCGCCGACGTTCTGCCACGATGATTTGCAGCCGCTCCTTGGCAATATTGGCTGTCGGTTTTTTTCTCGACAGGAAGAAATCTAGCAAAGCCATGCGTTATCCCCCAAACAAGCGTTTTAAAAAGCCCTTTTTTTCTTCTTCGATAAAACGGAAAGGCCGTTCTTCACCGAGTAGACGTAAAACGGTATCTTCGTATGCCTTACCCGCATCAGATTCTTTATCCAGAATGACCGGTTCCCCTTGGTTCGATGAACGCAGAACAGATTGATCTTCCGGGATAACACCAAGCAAAGGGATACACAGAATTTCCAGCACGTCTTCCATACTGAGCATATCGCCCCGGTTCACACGCCCCGGATTATAACGAGTCAGTAGGAGATGCTCTTTAATCGGTTCATTAGATTTTTCTGCGCGGCGTGATTTGGAGGCCAGAATACCTAAGATACGATCAGAATCACGAACAGATGAAACTTCCGGGTTTGTCGTGATAATTGCTTCATCGGCAAAATAGAGCGCCATTAATGCTCCGCTTTCAATACCTGCTGGTGAATCACAGATAATAAACTCGAACCCTTGTTGATCCAATTCATTCAGAATTTTTTCGACGCCTTCACGGGTGAGGGCTTCTTTGTCACGGGTTTGAGACGCGGGCAGAATATACAGATTCTCGGTACGTTTATCTTTAATAAGCGCTTGATTTAATGCGGCATCACCTTGAATAACATTCACGAAGTCAAAAACCACGCGGCGTTCACAGCCCATGATCAGATCGAGATTTCGTAGACCGATATCAAAATCGATAACTACGGTTTTTTTCCCACTTTGGGCGAGACCGGTAGCAATGGCCGCGCTTGAAGTGGTTTTGCCAACGCCACCTTTACCAGATGTAACAACAATAATGCGTGCCATGAAGCGATTCCTTGTTATAAGGGCTAGACTAAGGTTTCAATAGTTAATTCATTAATTACCAAACGTAATTTTGCAGCCTTGCCAACAAAATTTTCTGGAATATTTTCGCTGAGCCAATATTGACCTGCAATAGAGCAGAGTTCAGCGTTTAAATGGGTGCAGAAAATCTGGCTTTCTTTATCACCAGATGCGCCTGCCAATACTCGTCCACGTAGCACACCATATATAAGAATATTTCCATCAGCGATTAATTCTGCGCCAGCGCTGACATTACTGGTGACAATAAGATCGCTATTTGGCGCATAAATTCTTTGTCCTGATCGAACCGGCGTATTAATTATACGAGTTTTTTTGAAAATAGGTTCAGTCGGTTTATTTTCTTGAGTAGGAATTTTCTGACTTTTACCTTCTTTCAGTAAAGGTAGCCCAGATTTTAGAACAATTTTTCGTTGATCTTCATCCTGACAGCCGCTGATGCCAACAATGCGCAACCCGACAGATTCAACAGCACGATAGAGTGCGAGGAGATCGGCACCGGCTGGAAGATCAGATATATTGATTACGACCGGGGCATTTTTGAGGAATTCTGGTGCTTGCTCCATTTTTTCCTGCATTGCCCTTTGAATGACTTCCGGCTGGTCATCATGCAAATGAACGACCGAAAGCGTAAAATTACTGCCTTTTAGCTCAATTGGCGACTGTGACATCGATATTTTGACTCAGCAAGGTTAAGTTCCCCAGAATCTGGGATGCGTTATTCTTAAATATAATAAGCATGTTATAGTTACTGAATTATTCAAGCAAGTCGCAGTGTTAATTTAAAAGAGTTTATGACAATGATTTGTGTAATCTACAGAAGCCCAAAACGTGACCAGACATTTCTCTATGTCGAAAAAAAAGGTGATTTTTCACGCGTTCCTGAAGCGTTGCTGAAAACATTCGGTGAACCTCAATACTCCATGATGATTTCGTTATCAGGAAGAAAAAAACTCGCTAATGCAGATATTGAAAAAGTAAAAATTATGCTGAGCGAGCAGGGTTTTTACCTGCAAGTCCCCCCACCAGTAGAAAGTTTGATGAGTGAACATCTGGCTGTAAATAAGTGATGGCAAAAATAGCCGGTAAATATTTGATCCTGAAGGTGAGGAATTGATTCATGAAATTAATATCTGGTGTGGCCTTAATGACAGTAACACTGTTGGTAGGGTGTACTTCATCGAATGGAAAAGTGTTGCAGGATCAATCCAGACAGGCGGTTGTGATACAGAAAGAAATCAGGGTATTGGATGGACAATTTCCCATTGCTTCTCGTGAACCATCACAATTTCCTACCTATGTGGCTTTACTGAAACAACAAGCTAAAGAGCAGGGTTTCAGTGAAAAAACATTGGATCGTGCATTTGCTGATATTCATTTTATCTCGCGGGTTATTCAATCTGATCGTAATCAGCCGGAAAAAAAAATTACGTTGGCTGATTACCTTAACCGCGTCTTGTCAGCCCGGAAGATTGAACAGGGCGTCATCCAGTATCAGAATAACCTGCCCCAGTTAGAGATAATCAGCCGCAAATACGGTGTACCGAAAGACTATATTGTTGCTTTATGGGGGTTGGAAAGTGGTTTTGGCAAAATTCAGGGAAAGGAAGATGTCATATCGGCATTATCTACGCTTGCCTTTGAAGGTCGTCGGGAAGATCTTTTTATAAAACAATTAATGGCAGCACTTGAAATCATAGAAAAGAAATATATTGATGAACATCAAACTTTGAAAGGGTCTTGGGCGGGAGCGATGGGGCAAAGCCAGTTTATGCCGACCTCGTACTTGAATTATGCTGCTGACGGTAATGGCGATGGCAAAATCGATATCTGGAACAGTAAGGAAGATGTATTTGCCTCAATTGCCAATTATCTGGCGAAGGAAGGTTGGCAACAAGGATTACCGTGGGGTTATGGGGTTTCACTGCCTGCTGGTTTCGATCAAAACTTGGAAGGCGTTAAGTTAGAGCAGGGAAAAACGATTATCCAATGGCAGACATTGGGTGTTTCATCCCCCAATTTTGCCAGTCTGCCGGTAAATACCAAGGGTTGGATTGTGATACCAAATGATACTGAACAGCGGGCATTCTGGGTAACGCAGAATTTCCGTACCATCATGCACTGGAACCGTTCTTACAATTTTGCCCTTAGTGTTGGTATGATGGCAGATCATATTGGCCAGAAAACCCATTTTCTCACTCACTGAGAATCTGCTGTTGAAGACAGATAAGGAAGAATGCTATGTACCAGCATCGAGACTGGCAGGGTGTACTGCTGGATTTTCCTGCCAATAAAGTGGTTTGTGTCGGCAGTAATTACGAGAGGCATATGAAAGAGATGGGCTCTAAAGTGACCGAAGAGCCGGTTTTATTTCTCAAGCCTGAAACGGCTCTTTGTGATCTCTGTCAGCCGGTTTCCATCCCGCAGGGATTGGGAGCTGTGCACCATGAAATTGAATTAGCAGTCTTGATTGGTACGACACTCAAGAATGCCAATGAGGAACGGGTCGGCAAGGCGATTGCAGGTTTTGC
Source organism: Xenorhabdus bovienii SS-2004 (assembly GCF_000027225.1). NCBI lineage: Bacteria > Pseudomonadati > Pseudomonadota > Gammaproteobacteria > Enterobacterales > Morganellaceae > Xenorhabdus > Xenorhabdus bovienii. The sequence goes on along the minus strand of NC_013892.1, from coordinate 2,360,802 downwards.
GGTAGCACTGGATCTGACATTGCGTGATTTGCAGCATAAATTCAAACAATCTGGGCAACCGTGGGAAAAGAGTAAGGCGTTTGACGGTTCATGCCCCATATCGGGGTTTATTCCTGTCAAAGTCTTTAGTGAACCACAAAATGCCCAGCTTTCCCTGACAGTGAATGGCGAATCACGCCAAAACGGTAATACGAGTGACATGCGAATGCCCATCATCCCATTGATCAGCTATATGTCGCGTTTTTTTACCCTGCGCCCCGGCGATATTATCTTAACGGGAACGCCTGAAGGTGTAGGGCCACTACAATCTGGTGATGTACTGGACGTCTCTCTTAATGAGCACGTTTTAACAACCAGAGTGATTTAACAATGAGGAATGACTGAACTTATGTCTCAACCTTTCTGGCAGGCGAAAACTCTGGAACAGATGACAGACCGAGAGTGGGAAGCATTATGTGATGGCTGTGGTCAGTGCTGTCTGCATAAGCTAATGGATGAAGATACTGATGCAATCTATTTCACTAATGTTGCCTGTAATCAATTGAATATCAAAACCTGCCAGTGCAAGAATTATGCAGATCGTTTTAGATATGAGCCTGATTGCATCAAATTGACGCGTGAGAATATGGTCACGTTTGAATGGCTACCGATGACTTGTGCTTATCGTTTGATTGGTGAAGGAAAAAAACTCCTTCCTTGGCACCCATTAGTCAGTGGTTCAAAATCAGCCATGCATGCAGAGCGTATTTCTGTCAGACACATTGCTGTGCGTGAGGCTGATGTGGTGGACTGGGAAGATCATATTATGAACAAACCAGAGTAGTTATATTACTTATTGATATAAAAGGGACTTTATATCATATGGCTGTATTTTGGGTATCGGTGGGGCATGAGAAATAAATCCTTATACTCCCGGGGTTCGTTTTCTTGCCGTCGTACTGCAAATCGAAATTCATTGGTATAGTTAACAAATTAAGATAATGATTATAAGATATATATTTCATAAAGATTAATAACACATTAAATAAACCTCGTAAAATATATTATATATACCCAATTATTTTAATTATTTTAATTATTTTAATTATTTTAATTATTTTAATTATTTACAATATTTAATTTTTATATAATATTATAGGTAAATATATTTCATTTTTTATTGTGAATTTCGGTATTAATTAATGATATTTAATGTCAGTCTATTTTAATATTTTATTGACGTTGTAATAAAAAGTAATTACTTAACTTATAAATTAAGGGGTATAATATGTCTATTGAAAATATAAATATCAATGAGCAAAAAATTGGTAAAGATTCAGTTGTACTTGGGCATGCGGAAGCATTGGCAATACATGCTGTCGCCATTGGTGCTTCACCACGAAATTCTAAAGCCATCAGTGAAGCGGCTATTGCTATTGGGCAAAATCAACTTGCCGGTAAACAGGGAGATGCGACCGTTGTTTGGCCAATTGCAATTGGTGCTGATTCTGTATCCAGTGGCCTGGCTTCCATCGCTTTGGGGCAAAAGGTAACTGCCAGTGCATCTCAGGCCGTAGCGATTGGCCAACATTCCTCTGCAACAGAAAAAGGAAGCGTTGCATTGGGGGCAGATTCTATTGCGAACAAACCGAATGTTGTTTCTGTAGGAAAATCTGGTCATGAACGTAAAATCGTGCATGTTGCCGTCGGTGATATTTCAAATCATAGTACTGATGCGGTTAATGGTCAGCAATTATATTCTGAAACCGCGAAAATTAATGTATTACTGGATGAAAAAAATAAGCAATTGGAAAATAGAATCGAAACTCTTGAGAGTAATATAGCCAATCTCACTCTATTAAATAAGAATAATGCAGATGATATTGAATTATTGAAGCAACGGCTCTTTGATGCATTAAATTATTAATATAAAATGATTTTTATTTTATATTTTTTGGTCATTGGTACTATATCCGTAATAAACATTGCGTGATGATAATTCGCTATTTTTTCAAAATGGTTATCCATTCGATAGGGATATTTTTACGAAAGGTATCTATGGATTCAGGGTGGTTAAACTTTGTAATGATTTGTAATTTACGAGGTAGGTCAGACATAAAAATTTGGTCTCAAATTATTGTTTGGGACCAATTATGTGTGCGCATACCGGACATCACCACACATCGGATTGCCATGAATACCGGATTTTCCTCTCATATTTCTTGCTTTTATCAGCCAAGAAAAACTGATAACTTGTCTGCTCCACAGTCAATACAAGGAATGATAAATGGCAAGTTATTTGGTTCGTGTAGAACTTTATGGCACGGGTTCTGATGGCTATGAGAAGTTGCATAACAGAATGACAGCAAATAAGTTCAATAAATCGATACAATTTCCTAATGGAAAATGGCATCGTCTTCCCAGTGGAACTTATATTGGTAACTCATCGCTGGAATCCCTTCAATTAGCGGAAAAAATCAAATCAATCGCGACCCCTTTCTCAAGCAAAGAACCGTCGATATTTGTCTGTATTTACAGCAATTGGAGTGCAGCATTGTATCCCGATAAAGGAACCGGCTGAATCAAATTAAGTGTTTTACTGTTTAATAATTAACCCCAGATGTTCAAATGAATATTGTTCTATTTCTGCCACAATCCAGCCAAGATCGTATCAATTGTAATAAATAATAGAATGGCATTCATATGACTTACCAAATATATATGGAGTACTGTTGGTGAGGATTTGAAGTCAGACCATCAGAGATTATCTCATGCAGCTATGCAAGTCTGTTTGATAATGAGAGGTGAAAAAATGAACAGTGAATGGCTGGTTTATATAAAATTTGTAGGATTATGGATTGCTTTAATGCTGATGATTGGTGTGATGTTGTCATAAAAGATAAAAATAACATGAATGTGTGACCTCGTTTCTATTTCAGGAGATTGATTTGAGGAAAATGGCTATCAAATGGATAACCAGCTGAAAATGCGGGTTGAGCTGATTACCCAGTATGATACTGGGTAATCAAAAATCGTTTTGGTGAAAGTATGCTCAGAATGAGAAAAAATAACGTTATGTGATTAAATTATTGGGTAATATCCCTCAAAACATAAACCAGCGTGTTTTTGTCATTAGTTAATGTAAGCTGTTTTCTCTTTAATCTGACCGTAGCTCCCTCAGTCAGTACATCATAAATCACTTGATCCCATTGATGAAGCTGTTCATTGACACAAAACATCTGGGATTTTTCTAAAATACTGACAGTCAGAACACGCTTCTTTAATTTACCTATTCCCATAAAATGATTGCACATAGTTGCTGAAACAAACATTTTTTCACTAAATGCAATAGAAAGTTTACTGTCTTCTTTATTCGAAACAGTTGCACCATTGACACTGATTAAAGCAAAATTACGATGTTGTAGATCCCTGACCGTAACATTCCCCGTGGCGCTAACCCCCGAAGACTGACATGCTGTGAGTAGCAGGGTCGCGATCGCAAACGAAATCGCTTTCTTCATTTTATCTCCTGATGTGCGTAAAAATTACCCAACAAGATTCGGGCAAGACTTGCCGGAGGTTAATTGCTGGATATTTTGTAAAGTCGTTTCACTGATACTGGTTAATGCTTCTTCTGTCAAAAATGCCTGATGGCCTGTGAATAACACATTATGGCAGGAAGACAAGCGGCGAAAAATATCATCTTGGATGACATCATTCGATTTATCTTCAAAAAACAAGTCACGCTCGTTTTCATATACATCCATACCCAATGCACCAATTTTCTGCTGTTTCAACGCGTTAATAGCAGCAATTGAATCGATTAGTGCCCCTCGGCTGGTATTGATGATCATCACGCCATCTTTCATCTTATTAAATGCTGTTTCATCCAGTAAGTGATGGTTTTCTGGCGTCATAGGACAGTGAAGAGAAATCACGTCAGATTCGGCGTACAAGGTATCTAAATCTACATATTTCACGCCAAGTTCTAACACTTCCTTATTTGGGTAGGGATCATGTGCCAGCAAACGCATACCAAAACCTTTCAAAATTCGCAGTGTAGCCAGGCCGATTTTCCCCGTACCGATAATACCGGCTGTGCGTTTATACATGTTGAAGCCAGTCAGTCCTTCCAGAGAGAAATTGGCATCGCGGGTACGCTGGTAGGCTCGGTGAATACGCCGATTCAAACACAGCATTAATCCAACCGCGTGTTCAGCAACAGACTCAGGTGAATAAGCCGGGACGCGGACGACTTGAATGCCTAGCTCTTTGGCCGCATCCAGATCGACATTATTGAATCCCGCACAACGTAACGCCAAAATTTTGATATTCATTGCTGCCAATTCTTCCAGCACTTCACGCCCAGCGTCATCATTGACGAAAATACAGATAGCATCTGCACCAATGGCATTTTTGGCCGTTTGTGGGCTTAAGGAAAAATCAAAGAATTCGATATGGTAATCAAGCCCAAGTCTTTGGTTGAGCATTTCGAAATGTTTACGGTCATATTGTTTTTTACTATAAACAACCAATTTCATCGTCTCGTCTCCGTTATATATTGACTGTGGAATTTTTAATTTCATCGTTCATTCGAACCATTTGTTGCATTCACTACTCGAACAAACCGACTAATAAGCTATTCATGATAATAGCCCGTATAATAAACCAGCTTAGAGCCTGATATGAAACTATCATAACAGGATGTTGTGCATAGATTGAAAATAAGAGATAAGGATGTAATGACCAAGATATTCAAAGTGTTTGCGGTGATGATAACACTGCTGGTGTTATTGGTGTTGGCTGGTTGGTACACACTTCCGCATTGGCTGCCATTGATTGCCAGTCATTGGTTGCCACAGGGCGTTACTCTTTCTCTCAGTCAACCAAAATGGGAAAAGAATACATTACGGCTGGATGATTTGGCATTGAAAGCAAAAGGCTGTGAATGGGTCAATGTGTCCGGGCTGTCTGTGGGATACCCACGCAAAGAACAAACCAAAGAGCACTACTGGAATATTCATGCTTTTAGTGTTCACAGCAATAGCCCGTGTCTGGTGCAGTTGCCAGCGACAGAAAACCCGTCAGCACCATTATCGATTGAGGATATATTATCCTCCATTCCTGCGGTTAAACTTGTCGTTGATCACTTTGAACTTACGCCGTGGCAGGAGTTTGCCGGCAAACTCCAATTTGATTCATCACGTCAAGGGCAGACATTTTCCTATCAAGGCAAGCAATTAAAGCTGAATGTTCATACGGCAGATAAAAAGACATTAGTTATTCACCAATTCCTTGTGAAATTACCTGAACAGGAAATCAGCCTGAATGGGGATATCTCGTTGCCATTGGATATAGACGCACTACCCGCACAAGGTCAGATAACAGGGAGGCTATCCATCAGTCAATATCCTGATCCTTTGCAGATAATATTAAAATGGCAGGGGCAGGGAGGAATGCTCACTATTAGGGAAGAGAGGCAACAACGGATATTGGCAGAGTTGCCATGGTCATTCAATCAATCTCAATTTTTGATAACTGATGGTAAATGGCATTGGATGGATATGGGGCAGCCACTGTCAGGAGGTGTGAATCTGACCTTTGATCACTGGAAAGAAGGTATGGGTGGCATGTTAGTCAGTGGGCGAGTGAATTTGATCACCCAAAATGAACTAGGTAAGGGCAATATCGTTCTTTCTATAAAACCGGCACTTATCAATATGGCGAATGCTCATATCCCGTTTCAGTTAACCGGACAAATGAACCATGGGCAGATGGTCATAACGATGTCATTGCCCGCTATTGTGACGGGCCCGCTGGTGGCACCTAAAATCACATTTCAGCCGGGTGCGCTGTTTCGTGCGTGGGGAAAAGTAAGCGAAACCTTTACGGTTAAGGAAGCGCGTTTACCATTGGCGGGGACTTATCTGACCCGTGATGGTCTTACGGGTCGTCTGCAAGCTATCGTGACTGCACAGGATAGCTATTGGGGAAAATTCAAACTGCATCTCGATGGGAATGCCGAGGATTTTATCCCTGATAAGGGAAATTGGCATTGGCGTTATTGGGGCAATGGACACTTACCCCCGCTGCAAGCCAAATGGGATATTGCAGGCACAGGAAGCTGGAATCGTTCACAGGTAACGGTGAATGCGTTAAACACGGGTTTTGATGTTATCCAATACGGCCTTGTGCAGGTGGAGGCACCGCGTTTGCAACTTATCAAGCCGCTGGTGTGGGAACGTTCCGCAACTCAACCGACATTCATGGGGGACTTGCAGTTATCCACCTTAAGAACAGATTTTCGTTCTGGCGGTTTTTTGCCTCCTTTCGATTTTAAGGCGACCGTGACAGGTCAGTCGCCGGATAATTTTATTCTGAATGGGAAATTATCCCCCAAAGGTATTGAGCCAATCCCATTTTATGGTCGCTGGGACGGTACGCGATTGCGGGGAGAGGCTCGTTGGCCGAGTCAATCTCTATTAGCACTTCAGTCCTTGATCCCCGCAGATTTGGGGATGATGGTGCGTGGTGGAAACCTCTATGCTCAAGCGGCATTTTCGGCTGCGAAGGGGCAGGGATTACGTGCTGGTGGTCATTGGGTAGTGAAAAATGCGAGTGTTTGGCTAAAGGATGGCGAAATTGACGGCTTGAATTTTGTTTTGCCGTGGCGTTTGCAGGAACATACTTGGCAATTGGGGGTCACATCACCTGTCCAACTCAGGGTCAATGAAATTAAGGGCTTGTTTGGTATGCAGAATGTGACAGCCGATTTGCTGGGTTTCTACCCACCCACTGAAACCCAGCCGTTGACGTTATTCAATGTGAATGTGGACATGCTGGATGGTAAACTTGGGCTGGATAAACTTCAATTACCCCAAAAACAGGCTGCGGTACTACGATTTGATAAATTAAATCTGAGCAAATTGTTCGGTGTTCTGAAAGTTAAGCAAATAGCTATGTCGGGCAGAATCAGCGGGGAATTGCCACTATTATTGAATGATAAAAATTGGATTATTCAGCAGGGCTGGGTATCCAATGATGGATCTCTGACATTGAGGTTAGATAAAGATACGGTTGACTCGATAGGGAAAAATGACCTGACGGCAGGTATGACAATGGATTGGCTGAGTTATTTGGAAATCAGCCATTCAAAGGCACATGTGACACTGGATAATTTGGGCACTTTGATACTGAATTCAGAGGTCATCGGCGTTAATCCCAGAGTGGATAAAAAACGAGAAGTCAGACTTAATTATCGCCATGAAGAGAACACTTTTCAGTTATGGCATAGTCTGCGCTTTGGCAGTAATCTGGAAGAGTGGTTACAGAAAAATATATCTGTAAGGAGTGACAAATGATAACAAAAACTGGGCTCAGGTTGTCGGTGGGCATAGCGAGTCTGATGTTGGCCAGCATAATTTTGACGGGATGCATCAGGCTGGAGGTAGCGACACCGGATAAACCGATCAAGATCGAGATGAATGTGAAGATTGAGCATGAAATTCATATTAAAGTCGATAGACAAATTGAAGATATGCTCAAAAATAACTCCAACTTATTTTAAGGGCCAGAATATGAAAAAAGCAGGAGTAATATTTCTGGCGAGTCTGCTATTCAGTTCTTTTGCTGTAGGCATGACATTGAGTGAAGCAAAACAGCAAGGGCTGGTAGGAGAAACGTTCAGTGGCTATTTGGCACCTGTGAAGAAGACCAGGGATACTCAGTCCGTGATCCAAAAAGTCAACGAGGAGCGGGAAAAGAAATATGCTGAAATTGCCGCGCAAAATAATATGACAACGAATCAGGTTGCTAAAATGGCGGGTGAAAAGTTGGTGAACCGTGCTGGGGCAGGTGAATATGTGCTTGGTATTAATGGTAACTGGGTGAAGAAGTAAAATGAAAAAGCGCGCCATCTGGCGCGCAAAGAAAATGCAATAAACACTCGGTCTAATTTTGCAGTAATAATTCTGAGCTATTCATTAAGCTGAAATTTTTGCCATCATATCATTTATGGTATTCTGGGCAGATTGGTGAGCCAGTTCTGCCGATTCCGCACCCAATCCGAAACCCTCTGCAAAGACGAATTCAACATCGTTAATACCGATGAATCCCAAAAAAGTACGCAGGTACGGTGTTATCAAATCCGTTGGGTTATCTTTATGAATGCCGCCGCGACTGGTCAGCACAATGGCACGTTTGTTTTTCAGCAAACCTTCTGGCCCGGTTTCTGTATAGCGGAAGGTCGAACCGGCACGGGCAATCAGGTCAAAATAGGCTTTCAATTGGGTTGGAATAGTGAAATTATACATTGGGGCAGTAAGCACGATCACATCGTGAACTTTCAACTCCGCAATCAATTCATCCGATAAGGCTAATGTAGCTTTCTGGCGTGCTGTCATCTCGACATCACTTGGACGCAAAGCTCCCACCAATTCGCTATCAAGCACTGGTACTGGGTTTTCAGCTAAATCGCGCACAGTAACGTTATCATCTATGTGGTTGGCCTGCCATTTTTCGATAAAGTAATCAGCCATTTTGTTGCTTTGGGAATGCTGCGCCAGAATGCTCGATTTCAGAACAAGTACTTTATTCATATTTCAATTCCTTGATTAACACAGGGTAACTGATGTGTTGCTAATTGTGTCGATGTGTCAGCTATTTTATGTCGTATATCGTTCAGGCAATAGCTCAATATTTCGAGATTGGCATTCAAATTTATTGAATAACGGATTTGCGGTTCAGATGGATTTCATCGGGGTGATCAAGATATGTTACACTTCTAATATTTCAATCAATAAGAACCTATCCTATTAATCTACCGAAATAGGTTTTCAGACTCAGTGTTTTAATAAGAAGATATTGTGTTGACAATAAAAGCGGTGTTGAGAATAAAGACAGCGCTACTCAATTAAGAACATCACAAGGATTTATCACAGTGGAATCACCTTTGACAGCATCGTTTGCTGAATTATTCGCTGAACTTGAGCACACGCCACTGCGCGATCAGTTCCGGTTGAAAAAACGTCTGCATGGGGCAGCAAAAATCAAAAATCAGGCCTCCTTACAGGCCGTGGCACAATCCATTTCTGGAGATATCGCCACTGCAAAACAGAAAGTTATCAATCGTCAAGCCTCATGTCCCCCGATTAAATACCCTGAAAACCTGCCGGTTAGCCAGAAAAAAGACGATATCTACAAAGCAATTCGGGATAATCAAGTGGTTATTATCGCGGGAGAAACGGGTTCAGGTAAAACAACCCAGATCCCCAAAATCTGCCTTGAGTTGGGAAGAGGGGTTAAAGGGTTAATTGGTCATACGCAGCCTCGTCGCCTGGCAGCACGCTCGGTTGCCAGCCGTATTGCGGATGAACTGGAAACTCCGCTTGGCTCAACCGTTGGTTATAAAGTACGTTTTAATGATCATGTCAGCGAGAATACGCTGGTCAAGTTAATGACGGACGGTATTCTGCTGGCAGAATTGCAGCAAGATCGCCTGCTGCTGCAATATGACACGCTGATTATTGATGAAGCGCATGAACGCAGCCTGAACATTGATTTTATCCTTGGCTACTTGCGCCAGTTGCTGCTTAAACGTCCTGATCTAAAAATTATCATTACCTCCGCGACGATTGATCCTGAGCGTTTTTCCCGCCATTTCAACAATGCACCAATTATTGAAGTCTCTGGCCGTACTTATCCAGTGGAAATTCGGTATCGTCCGGTGGCAGGCGATGATAATGACAGCGATCGGGATCAACTCGAAGCTATTATTGGTGCTGTAGATGAATTGGGGCATGAAAGTTCAGGCGACATTCTGGTGTTTATGAGCGGGGAGCGGGAAATCCGTGATACGGCGGATGCACTAGATAAACAGAACTTTCCGCATACTGAAATCCTGCCCCTGTTTGCCCGTTTATCTAACAGCGACCAGAACCGGATATTTCAGCCGCATGTCGGGCGCAGAATTATATTGGCCACTAACGTTGCAGAAACATCGCTGACCGTGCCTGGTATCAAATATGTCATTGATACCGGTTTTGCACGTATCAGCCGATACAGTTATCGAACCAAAGTCCAGCGTCTGCCGATAGAGCCGATTTCACAGGCATCTGCTAATCAGCGCAAAGGCCGCTGTGGTCGTGTTTCAGATGGGATCTGTATCCGGCTCTACTCGGAAGACGATTATTTATCTCGTCCGGAATTTACCGATCCTGAGATTCTGCGTACTAATTTAGCTTCTGTCATTTTGCAGATGACCTCCATTGGTTTGGGCGATGTGAGCGCATTCCCGTTTGTTGAAGCGCCGGATAAACGTAATGTTCAAGATGGTGTCCGTTTGCTGGAAGAACTGGGAGCCATTGATCCGGAATCCCTGTCAGGCGGAACTTACCGGCTGACACAAATGGGGCAGCAACTTGCACAACTGCCTATCGACCCAAGATTGGCGCGTATGGTGTTGGAAGCAAGAGCGCATGGTTGTGTCCGTGAAGTCATGGTTATTACCTCTGCGTTATCTATTCAAGATCCACGGGAAAGGCCGCTGGAAAAACAGCAGGCTTCTGATGAAAAACACCGTCGTTTCGCAGATAAAGATTCTGATTTCATCACATTCCTGAAATTGTGGGATTTTCTGGTTGAGCAGCAGAAAGCGCTTTCCAGCTCACAATTCCGCAAACTGTGCCGCCAGGACTATCTGAATTACCTCAGAGTGAGGGAGTGGCAGGATGTCTATACTCAGCTTCGGCAGGTTGTTAAAGAAATTGGCCTGCCGATAAACAGTCAAGAAGCGGATTACCGCAGTATCCATATTGCGTTGTTGACGGGTCTGTTATCTCATGTCGGTCAGAAGGATACCGATAAACAGGAATATACTGGTGCACGTAATGCTCGTTTTTCTGTATTTCCGGGCTCAGGATTATTCAAAAAACCACCTAAATGGGGAATGGTGGCTGAATTGGTGGAAACCAGCCGATTATGGGGGCGTATTGCTGCACGTATTGAACCTGAATGGATCGAGCCATTGGCAGCACATTTAATCAAACACCATTACAGCGAACCGCATTGGCAGAAATCTCAAGGTGCGGTGATGGCAACGGAAAAAGTGACGTTGTATGGTTTGCCGATTGTGGCGGGACGTTTAGTGAATTATAGCCAGATTGATCCAATGTTATGTCGGGAGTTGTTCATCCGCCATGCATTGGTGGAAGGAGACTGGCAGACCCGCCACTCATTTTTCCGTGCCAATCTCAAGTTACGCGAAGAAGTCGAAGAACTGGAGCATAAATCCCGCCGTCGGGATATTCTGGTGGATGATGAAACCTTGTTCAGTTTCTACGATCAGCGAATCGGTAAAGAAGTCATGTCTTCCCGACATTTTGATCGCTGGTGGCAAGTCGCCAGTAAAGATCAACCTGAACTGCTCAACTTTGAAAAGAGCATGTTAATCAAAGGGGATGCAGATAAAATTAGTGCTTCGGATTATCCCAACTATTGGTATCAAGACAATTTGAAATTCCGTTTGAGTTACCAGTTTGAGCCAGGAACGGATGCGGATGGTGTCACCGTGCATATTCCGTTGCCGATCTTGAATCAAGTTAAGGATGAAGGCTTTGACTGGCAAATTCCGGGAATTCGTCATGACCTGGTCGTTGCATTGATTAAATCCCTGCCAAAACCCGTACGTCGGAATTTTGTGCCTGCACCTAACTATGCACAGGCATTTTTGGAGCGGATAACACAGCCGCAGGCTACCTTACTGGATAGTTTTGAGAAAGAACTCCGTCGTATGACGGGGGTGACAGTGTCACGTGATGATTGGCAGTGGGATCAGATTCCTGATCATCTGAAAATCACATTCCGTATCATTGGTGAGAAAAACAAACCGCTGGCGGAAGGTAAGGTTCTGTCTGCACTGAAGCTGCAATTGAAAGGGAAAGTACAGGAAACACTCTCGGCGGTAGCGGATGATGGCATTGAACAAAGCGGACTGCATATCTGGAGCTTTGGCGAATTGCCTGAACGTTACGAGCAGAAACGCGGAGGTTATTCTGTTAAGGCATTTCCGGCCTTGGTGGATGAAAAAGACAGCATCGGTATTAAACTTTTCGAGACTGAATCTGAACAGCAAAACGCAATGTGGGAAGGAACCCGTCGATTGCTGCTAATGAATATTCCGTCACCGATTAAGTACCTGCATGAGAAATTACCTAACAAATCTAAACTGGGGCTGTACTTTAATCCCTATGGAAAAGTGCTGGATCTGATTGATGACTGCATTTCCTGCGGTGTAGATAGATTAATCGCAGAAAATGGTGGGCCGGCATGGAATGAAGAAGCATTTGCAAGTTTACAGAATAAAGTTCGGGCTGACTTAAATGATGCAGTGGTCGATATAGCCAGACAGGTCGAGCAGATCTTGACGACTGTTTTTTCTATTAATAAACGTTTGAAAGGAAGGGTGGATATCGCACTCGCGCTTGCCTTGTCGGATATTAAAGAACAAATTTCCGGTTTAGTTTTTAATGGTTTTGTTACCGCTCACGGCTGGAAACGTCTTGCGGATGTTTTGCGTTACTTGAATGGCATTGAACGTCGGCTGGAAAAATTGGCGATTGATCCAAACAGGGACAGGGTGCACATGAGCCGGATTGAAAATATCCAACGGCAATGGCAGCAGTGGCTGGCGAAACTGTCTATTCAGCAGAAACAATTACCTGAAGTGAAAGAGGTTCGCTGGATGATAGAAGAACTGCGGATTAGCCTGTTTGCCCAACAATTGGGAACAGCATACCCAATTTCGGATAAACGTATTTTGCAGGTAATGGAAAATATCGCTATGTAGTCTTTAGGGGCTGTAGGTAACTCAACAGCCCCGTATTTACATTGGCCGATAAAAGATAACGATGACTACACCGTTATTTAGAATAAAAATTCTTTGCTAATTTTGTCCATAGCTCAGCGACAAGTGGGGAAGTCGGCTTACCCACAGTTGAGGCCAGCTCACACAGAGTGGGGTGAGTGAACACTGCCGCTAACGGAATCTCCATATTTTGCTCATACATACGAGCCAGCAATTGTATCGCTGTCAGCGAATGGCCGCCCAACTCAAAGAAATTGTCATGCCGGCCGACTTTTTCCCGTTTCAGCAGCTTCTGCCAGATTTGTGCCAGTGCCGTTTCCATGTCACCGATGGGGGCTTCATAGCCGCGAGCCACGGCAGTTTCTTCACGCACTCCGTGGGATTGGGTGAAGTGCTGAGTCAAGGTATCTTGCAACTGCCGATGTTCGGAGGCAGTCAGAATGGAGAGGCTCAGGATCGGCCGTTGAGGTTCGGTTTCCAACGCCTCAACCAGACCCGCCAAGGCGGTAGTCATATAGGCGATCAGACCCGCCGGATCGATACCCGGTACGGTCTGAGCCGCCAACAGAAAGCCTTTACCCAAATCATCCACAGTCAAGTAGAGGGGATAGTTAGTCCTCTCCTGTGCAGTCGTCAGATGTATGCCCTCCCATAGAGTGCGGGTTATATCCGATTGGCTATGGCGATAGTTAAGGAGTGAACTGAAAAGTGGCAGGGGTGGCGTTACACCGCTACAGCGCTGAGCCAGCGCCAATGGTGCCTGCTCGTGTTCCAGCAACCGTGTCAAACTACGATAAGCCGCTTTCACCGTCTCCTGTACACTGTTCCCTGCAAGTTGGATCCGCACGGGCAGCGTATTGATAAACAGACCTAGAGTCCGCTCAATGTCGGCGCTTCCCTGCATGCGCCCCAGCAAGACTGTCCCGAAGACCACATCATCCCGCCCGCTTATTTTTGCCAGCACCTGCGCCCACGCGACATGGAACAGCACACCGGGACTGACTCCCTGACGGCGCGCTTGCGTGCGGATAGCTCTGGCCAGTGCTGCACGAAGTGGTTTTATGACCTCAGTTACCGGTCGATTCCCACTGTAGACATCCAGTATTCCGAAAGGCGCAGTCGGTGTATCCACGTCGGCGAGCATCTCACGGAAATAGGCTTCGTGATCTGACATCGGTACACGCAGGGACTGGGCGATAAAGTGACGGTAAGGTAGTGCAGGAGGTAAGTCCCCTGTACGATGGTACAGCAGTTCGTTAATTTCATTGATGATGAGATCTAATGACATATGGTCGTTGAGTATATGGTGGCAGCATAGAGCCAGTAACCACTTATCTTGATGCGGATCATGGGCGATATCGGTGGATAAGAGTGGAGCCTGACTGATATCAAGGCGGTGTCGGTACGGGTCAGTGTGTGCCAGTAACTGAGCGGGAATGTCCTTGTCGCTGTCCGGCACAAAGGTGTCGATGCGCAGGGGCGCCTGACGCCAGACAATTTGCACTGGCTGGGGTAATTTCTGCCAGCAGAAGGCGGTGCGTAGAATATCGTGGCGGTCAATGACTTGTTGAAAGGCCGTCAGAAAGGCATCAAGACGTTCGCGGGTGTCGAAAGTAAGCAAGATATGTAACAGATAATTATCCCCTTGTGTTTGCAGCAGGTGGTGGAACAGCATACCTTCCTGTAACGGGGCGAGTGGGTAGATATCCTGGATATTAGCAGCACCAGCGGGAAGGGTAGCAGCAATGGCATCAATCTCGCATTGCGTCAGGGAGATCAGGGGCAACATGTCTGGGGTGATGGCGGTACAGCCATCAGGAATGAGATTGGACGGTGCGGTAAATGTAGCCGCGTTATCCCCGGCTATCAGCATCACTTTCGCCATTTCGGTAAGCACGGGTGTGGCGAACACGGTGCGGATGTCAAGGCTCCAACCTTGCCCACGCAGCCGTTCGATCAGGCTCACCACCATCAGCGAGTGGCCACCGAGTTCAAAGAAGTGATCATAACGACCCACCTTTTCCAGACCTAATAACGCTTGCCAGATCTCGGCCAGTGCCATTTCTATGTCGCCGACTGGCGCTTCATAAACACGGGTTACGATCGCTGCCTGATCCGGCGTCGGCAGTGCTTGACGATCGAGCTTGCCATTGGGTGCCAGCGGGAAGGCGTCGAGTGTTACAAAGGCGCTGGGTAGCATATATTCGGCAAGGTGCTGCGCGAGCTGCTGGCGCAATTCCGCTGGCACCAGTTCCGCATTCGGTTCGGCGAGCAGATAAGCAACCAAGCGCTTGTCGCCCGGCATACCTTCACAGGTAAGGACTTCTCGATGAAGCACAATAGCCTCACGCACGCCGTGGCATTGTAGCAATCTGGTTTCGATTTCCCCCAGTTCGATACGGAAACCGCGTATTTTAACCTGAAAATCATTGCGACCGAGGTATTCGATATTGCCGTCAGTCCGCCAGCGACCCAAGTCGCCGGTTTTATACATACGGGCGTTGGGGTGGTTGCTGAATGGGTCGACAACAAATTTCTCTGCGGTTAGTTCCGGTTGGTTCGAATAACCACGGGCGACGCCCATACCACCGATATGAATTTCGCCGCTCACGCCGACAGGAACCGGCTGACCGAGCGCATCCAAAATATAGATGCGGGTATTGGACAGCGGGCGACCAATCGGAACGTTGTCGGTCATAGATGGAGTCTGTTTGTCATCTATCATCAGTGCCGTGGCAGTGATGGTTATCTCTGTGGGGCCATAGGCGTTGAACCAACGGCAGGATTGCGTTTCTGGGCACGACAACCAGTCCATTAAATAACGGTGTTCTACTTTATCACCGCCAACAATCACGGTGTGCAGATAGGGGCTGAAACCACCGCGTCCTGCCATGATCTCTTGTACCCAATGGTGCCAGAAGGCGGTCGGGATATTGATGATAGTCATTTTCTGTTCGCGTAAGAAATCGACAAAAGTGACATTTGGTATTTTGATATGGGGTGGACGCAGAACCAGTGTGGCGCCTGATGCAAGGGTGGGGAAAATATCTGACACCGAAATATCAAATGATACGGTTACAAATTGCAGAATACGGTCGCCCAAGCTGGGCTTACTGATCTGGCATTGAGCATGGATAAGGCTCACGACATTGTGATGTTCCAGCATGACGCCTTTTGGGTGTCCGGTTGAGCCGGAAGTGTAGATGATATAGGCCAAATGGTGCGGTTGAAGCCCAATTTGCTCGCTGTCAGGGTTATGTGCAGGTTGTTTCGCTACGCTATTTTGATGAATTTTATCATCCAGCAGCCAGATGGACAGGTCTTGTATTGAGAAGCGTGTTTGTAAATGCTTCTGAGTCAGCAATATGACAGGTTTGCTGTCTGACAACTGATAAACCAGCCGTTCAGTGGGATATTCTGGATCGAGTGGGATATAACCGGCACCGGCTTTTAAGATCCCGAACAGACCGATGATCATATCCAAACCCCGTTCAACACAAATCGCCACACGATCATCAGGGCACACGCCAAAGGCTATCAGGCTGTGTGCCAATTGATTGGCGCGGCGGTTGAGTTCACTATAACTCAGTGAGTGTTTCTCAAAGATTACGGCAGCGGCGTCCGGTGTGCGTTGCACCTGAGCTTCGAACAGTTGATGAATCAGCCCATGTTGCGGGAAGTCAACTTGAGTGGCGTTGAAATCAACCAACAACTGCTGACGTTCGGCAACAGACAACATCGGCAGACGGGCAATGGCTTGCGTTTCATCGGCCGCCATGGCGGTCAGTACTTGAGTGATATAACCCACCATGCGCTCAACCGTCGCACGGTCGAACAGATCCGAGGCATATTCCAGATAACCATTGAGATCATCCACGGTTTCAATGAGTGACAATGTCAGGTCAAAGTGCGCGCTGTGATGTGTTTGTTCAACCAACGAAACGGATAAACCGGGTAATTCAAAGGGTTGGGTGGGGGTATTGTTCAGCGCCAGCATGACCTGAAAGATCGGGCTGTAGCTCATACTACGCTCAGGTTGCAGGATTTCCACTATTTGTTCAAAAGGCAGGTCTTGATGAGCATAGGCTGCCAGCGCTCGCTCACGGACGTGGGCGAGCAGTTCTGCCACGCTAAGTTCCGCCACTGTGTTGCACTGCCCCAATTCGATACGCAAAGGTAGGGTATTGACGAAAAAGCCGATCAACCCTTCAAGTTCACTCCGTGGTCGATTGGCGACGGGGGTGCCGATGACGATATCGTCCTGACCACTCAGACGGCTAAGCACTATCCCCCAAGCCGTAAGCAGAGTCATAAATAACGTTGTGCCCTGACGCTGCCCGAGCGCTTTGAGGGCAGTCAATAAGTCAGCATCCAGATGGATAGGCACATGACTGCCGACGTAACGCTGCTCTGGTGGGCGTGGTCGGTCGGTGGGCAGTGCCAGCAACGTCGGTGCGCCCTGAAGTCGCTCTCGCCAGAAATCCCGTTGTGCAGTGAGAATATCACCCTGCAACCATTCGCGTTGCCAGACGGCATAGTCGGCATATTGAATAGACAGGGGCGGTAAAGGATCACCATGCCCCTCAAGAGCAGCACAGTAGAGTGCTCTCAGTTCGTGGATCAATACCCCCACTGACCAACCGTCAGTGATGAGATGGTGCTGGGTGAGGATCAACACATGCTCTTCGTCCGCCAATTGCAGCAATTGACCCCGAACCAGCGGTTCGCTGGCAAAATTAAACAGGGTTTGTGTTTCGAGTTCCATCAATTCGTCAATACGGGTTAGGCGGGAAGCCTCGTCTAATCCGCGCAGATCCTGACAGATCAGGGTAAAACCGATATCTGCGTCGTCGATTTGTTGGTAAGGCTGTTCGCCAATCAGGACAAAGCGTGTACGCAGGCTTTCTTGTCGGGCAACAAGGTTATCGAGTGTGGCTGTAAATGCGGTGTGGTCTAACTGTCCGTGCAGGCGAAGAACCGTAGGAATATGGTAGGCCAGACTGGCCTTAGGATTGAGTTGGGCGATGAACCACAGGCGTTGCTGGGCGAAAGAGAGCGGTAGTGACTGACGGCGGTCGGCGGTCAGAATGACGGTTTGCGTGGTCACTGATGCGCTGATGAGTACGGCAGCCAAATCAGTGAGGACAGGGTAGGCAAAGAGTTGGGATAAGGACAGTTCCAACCCCAGCGTCTGGCGTACTCGTGAAGTAAGCTGGGTTGCGAGCAGGGAATGACCACCGAGCTCAAAGAAATGGTCGTAACGGCTCACTCTTTCCAGCCCTAATAACGCTTGCCAGATCTGAGCCAGTGCGATTTCTATTTCACCAATCGGGGCTTCATAGCCGCGTGTCACTATAGCGGACAGGTCGGGGGCAGGAAGCGCTTGTCGGTCGAGTTTGCCGTTGGGGGTCAGCGGGAAGGCGTCGAGCGTCATAAAGGCGCTGGGCTGCATGTACTCGGCAAGGTGTTGGGCAAGTTGTTGGCGCAGTTCGGCCGGCACCAGTTCAACGCCGGCCTGAGGCAGCAGATAGGCAACCAGACGCTTCTGACCTGTACTATTCTCATCAGAAATATCTTCTCGGGCAATCACAACCGCCTCGCTCACACCGTGGCATTGCACCAATCTGGCTTCGATTTCTCCGAGTTCAATCCGGAAGCCGCGCAGCTTAACCTGAAAATCGTTGCGGCCGAGGTATTCAATATTGCCGTCGGGCAGCCAGCGACCCAGATCGCCGGTCTTGTACATACGCGCTCCGGCTATTGTTGTGAAGGGATTGGGCAGGAAACGTTCCGCCGTCAGTTCGGGGCGGTTCAGATAGCCACGGGCAACACCGGCACCAGCGATATAGATCTCCCCTGTAACACCGAGCGGGACAGGTTGACTGTCGGTGTCGAGGATATAAATTTGGGTATTGGCGATTGGGCGACCAATATGAGCGACAAAGCCAGTCATCCGGTTCATGCGTATCCAGGTTGAATAGGTTGTCGTCTCCGAAGGGCCGTATAAATTGCACACCTCCTGTACAGAAGAACAAGCAAACAATTGTTCGACAACGTGAGGTTTCAGTGCTTCACCAGCCAAATTGACTGTTCGGGTAGCCGCAGGGATCGCGTTAGTGTCGATCAAATTCGTGATAGCCGATGGCACCGTATTGATTAGGCTGACCGATGGTTTTTTGGTAACCAGCGAAAGTGCATCAGAAACAAGATGAACTGTGCCACCGGAGATTAAAGGTGCAAAACATTCGTACACGGCTAAGTCAA
Organism: Xenorhabdus bovienii SS-2004; assembly: GCF_000027225.1. Classification (NCBI taxonomy): domain Bacteria; kingdom Pseudomonadati; phylum Pseudomonadota; class Gammaproteobacteria; order Enterobacterales; family Morganellaceae; genus Xenorhabdus; species Xenorhabdus bovienii. Next base: position 2,341,697 of record NC_013892.1, on the reverse strand, counting down.
AATTGAGCGAGGTAGCGAAAAGAGTGTGGGCTAGCTCTTCAGGGCGGAAAGCTTGTTGTACCCAGGTGAGGAAATTCACCGTATTGCGGTGTTCGATCGCCACTCCCTTGGGCAGACCGGTAGAGCCTGAGGTGTAGATCACGTATGCTAGATGGCGTGACGTCAGACCCAGTGACCGCACATCTGGATTATCGGTTGGCATAGCCTCAATCAATGGTTCTGGGTTGTCGAGTATTATTATGGGCATAACCGTAGGCACCGTGCTGGCCAGACGATCGGCGAGCATCTTCTGGGTTAGCATCACCTTTGGTGTCGCGTCTTCAAGCATATACGCCAGCCGCTCATCGGGATAAGCCGGGTCGAGTGGCACATAGGCTCCGCCAGCTTTTAGAACACCCAATAAACCGACTACCATAGCCAGATTGCGTTCGACATAAAGTGCCACCCGATCATCAGGGCGTATCCCCAACGTAATTAGATGGTGCGCCAGACGATTGGCACGATGGTTTAGCTCGTTATAACTCAGCGATTGGTCTTCAAAGACGACGGCGGTGGCGTCTGGTGTGCGCTGTACTTGCGCTTCGAACAGTTGATGAATCAACGCATACTGTGGGAAATCGACTTGAGTGGCGTTGAAATCGACCAGCAGTTGCTGGTGCTCGGTGGCGGGCAGAATAGAGCGGTTCCCGATCGGCCGTTGAGGTTCGGTTTCCAACGCCTCAACCAGCCCTGTAAGAGCGGTGGTCATATAGGCGGCCAGACGAGCCGGTTCGATATCCGGCACAGTCTGGGCAACCAGCCGGAAGCCTTCACCCAAATCATCCACGGACAAGGTGAGGGGATAGTTGGTTCTCTCCTGTTCTGCCAACAGACGTATACCTTTATCTTCCCACGTGGCAAAGGTTGTCTCTGGTTGACTATGGCGATAGTTAAGCAGTGCGCTGAAGAGTGGCAGGGATGGTGCTACACCACTACAGTGTTGCGCCAGCGTAAGTGATGCCTGCTCGTGTTCCAGCAGCCTCGTCAAATCGCGGTAGACCGTTTGTACGGTCGTTTGTACGCTGTTTCCTGCCAGCCGGATCCTTATGGGCAGGGTATTGATAAACAGGCCAAGGCTCCGATCGATGCCGGCACTCCCTTGCATACGCCCCAGTAAGACTGTACCGAAAACCACATCATCCCGCCCGCTGGTTTTAGCTAACACCTGCGCCCATGCGACATGGAACAGCACACTGGGACTGATACCTTGACGGCGTGCCTGCGTGCGGATGGCTCTGGCCAGTATCGCGTCAAGTAGATGCGTGGCTTCAGTCATCTGTCTATTCCCGCTGTGGACATCCAGTATCCCGAAGGGTGTGGTCGGCGCATCTACACTGGCGAGCATCTCACGGAAGTGAGTTTCGTGCTCTGAAGCCGGTACGCTCAGGGACTGGGCGACAAAATTGCGGTAAGGCTGTGTTGCGGGTAAGTTTTCGGCACGATTTTGCAACAATTCGCTGATTTCAGCGATGATAAGTCCCAAGGTGATATGGTCACTGACCAGATGGTGGAAGCACAGAGCCAGCAACCACTCGTTCTGGATTGGATCATGGGCGATATCGATGGAGAAAAGCGGAGCTTGACACAAATTGAGGCACCGCTGATCTGGATCGGTGTGTGCCAGCAATTGAGATTGGACGTCCTTGTCACTGGTCGGTACAAATATGTCGGTGTGCAGAAGAGCCTGACGCCAGACGACTTGTACTGGCTGTGCTAACCCCTGCCAGTAGACTGCTGTACGCAGAATATCATGGCGATTAATGACCTGTTGTAAGGCTGTCAGGAAGGCATTGAGACTTTCACGAGTATCGAAAGCGAGCATGTTGCGTAACAGATAAATATCACCTTGCGGTTGTAACAGGTGATGAAACAGAATGCCTTCCTGTAATGACACGAGTGGGTAGATATCCTGAATATTAGCGGCACCTCCGGGGATGGTGGCGGCAAGAGTATCAATCTCGCGCTGGGACAAGGATATCAGGGGTAGCATATCAGGTGTGATGGTGGTACAGCCGTCAGGGATGAGATTGGGTGGCACGCTAAAAGCAGCAATACTGTCTTGAGCAAGCAGCATGGCCTGCGCCATTTCGGCCAGCATCGGTGTGGAGAACACGGTACGGATGTCAAGAACCCAACCTCGGCTACGCAGTCGTTCGATCAGGTTCACCGCCATTAGCGAATGACCACCGAGCTCAAAGAAATGGTCATAACGTCCCACCTTTTCCAGCCCCAATAATGCTTGCCAAATCTCAGCCAATGCCATTTCCATTTTATCGGCAGGTGCTTCGTAGATGCGCGCTACGACCGCCGTCTGATCGGGTGCCGGAAGAGCCTGGCGGTCGAGTTTACCATTAGGCGTCAACGGGAAGGTGTCTAGCGTTACAAAGGCGCTGGGTAGCATATACTCGGCAAGGTGCTGCGCGAGCTGCTGGCGCAGTTCCGCTGGCACCAGTTCCGCATTCGGTTCAGCGAGCAGATAAGCAACAAGCCGTTTTTCGCCCGGCGTATTTTCATCGGAAATGTCTTCGCGGGCAAGGACGACCGCTTCGCGTACGCCGTGGCATTGCACCAGTTGAGACTCAATTTCTGCCAGTTCGATACGGAAGCCGCGCAGCTTGACCTGAAAATCGTTACGACCGAGGTATTCGATATTGCCGTCAGGTAGCCAGTGCCCCAGATCGCCGGTTTTGTACATACGTGCTGCTGGTATACCGGAAAACGGGTCGGGCAGGAAGCGTTCCGCCGTCAATTCAGGACGGTTCAGGTAGCCGCGGGCTACGCCGGCACCGGCGATATGAATTTCGCCGACCACGCCAAGAGGAACGGGCTGCCCATACGGATCAAGGATATAGATACGAGTATTGGCGATTGGACGGCCGATAGGCGGAGTCCTTTCTTCTTGGTTATCGCACAGATAAATAGCTGAACAGACGGTACTTTCAGTCGGCCCATAGGCATTAATCATGCGTCGACTGGTAGCCCAGCGTTTGACCAGTGAGGATGGGCAGGCTTCTCCACCTACGATCAGGGTCTGTAGTGTCACAGGAATTGAATCCAGTGCAGCTAACGCTGTTGGCGACAGCAATATATGGGTAATGGCATTGGCTTCCAAGGTATCCGATAGTGCTGTACCGGGTAGGAGATGTATGCGATGGGCAAGATGGAGGCAGGCACCTCCTAGTAGAGCCATGCAACATTCCCAGATACAGGCGTCAAAGCTGTTTGAAGCAAATTGCAGGATATGACTGCCTGGCTCGATTGCCAGAACATCCTGCTGTGTCGAGATCAGATTACTCAGGCCGTGATGCTCGATCATTACTCCTTTGGGGAGTCCGGTGGATCCTGAAGTGTAGATCACATAGGCTAAATGGTGTGACGTCAGGCCGAGTGCCTGCACGTCCGGATTATGGGTCGGTTGCGTTGCCATGGTTGATTCTGGCTCGTTGAGCACCAGCGTAGGTATGGTGGTGCTCAGCGTGTCGAGCAGCGCCGTCTGTGTGAGCAGAACCATCGGTGCCGCGTCATCAAGCATATACGCCAGCCGTTCGGCAGGATAGGCCGGGTCGAGCGGCACATAAGCTCCACCGGCCTTGAGGATACCCAGTAAACCGACCACCATATCCAGACTGCGTTCGACACACACCGCCACCCGATCGTCTGGACGCACATTCAGCGAAATCAGATGATGAGCCAGACGATTGGCGCGGCGGTTCAATTCGTCATAACTTAGGGATTGGTCTTCGAAGACCACGGCGATGGCGTCAGGATTGCGTTGCACCTGTGCTTCGAATAGTTGATGAATCAATGCATTTTGCGGGAAATTGGCCTGAGTGGCATTGAAATCCACCAATATCTGTTGGCGTTCATCTTCGGGCAAGATGGGCAAATTCACTATCGGCGTATCCAGAGCGGTGATGGCGGCGTCGATCAAGACGGCAAGACGAGATTGGAGAGCCATGACCTCTGTGGTGCTCAGATAATCGGTAGAGAAATCGAATTCAATTGTGATGGATTGAAGGTCATCGTCAAGACCGGTTGTGTACTGTTCGATGATGATCGAAAGAGGATAGGGTACACCATGGTGTATATCCACTAATTGGATATTGGTATCTTCTCCTGCCATATGCAGGTTAGCTTTGAACGGTTCGAGTGACAATGTAATGTCAAATAATTGAACACGCCCCGTTTTCTGCTGGATATGTGTTTGTCGGTTGATCTCCGAAATGGGCAAACGCTGGTGCTTATAGCAACGACGCAATTCGGTAGAGGCTTTGTGCATAACATCAAGGAACGTGTCTTCTGGCGAAATTGTTACGCCAATCGGAATAACGGATGCGAACATTCCCATAGTGCGTTTTTGTTGGGCATTTTTACGGTTGTGCACGGGAATGCCGATGACAATTTCATCCTCCCCCGTCGTCCGGCTGAAATAGCTAGCCAGAACGGCATACATAAAATGCAGGATAGATAATCCTTGCCGGGACACGGTGTCTTCGATACGTTGAAAAAGCGCCTTGTCTACTTGCCAAAGAATAGGTTTGGCTTGTCCGTGATTTTCTGCTTTGTTGGAATTTGCTGGTGGGAGTAATGGCGGCGGCAGACTTTCATAGCGTTTCACCCAAAATTGCAAATCGTGTGAGTAGCGTTGAGAAGCCAGATAATCTCGGTCATCCGTAATGAAATTCAGATAAGAAGGGGCAGTTTTGTTCAGTGTTTCTCCCCTCATTAGGCGATTGTAGGTATCGATAACATCTTCACTGAGTATGGATAAACTAATACCGTCCATGATCAAATGATGACAGCAAAAATGCCAGTACCGACGTGTATGGCTCACCCGTAATAATTCGGTACGCCATAGTGCTCCATCCAAGTGAAACGGACGCATGAACTCGGCATTGATATGTTGTTTGGCTTGGGCTTCTGCGTCGATATGCGGAGATAAATCGTGTATGTCTATGGACGCAGGGAGCGTACCAGCCACCTCTTGCAGCGGTAAGGTGTGGGTGTTGATGAGCTGTAAACGCAGTGTGTCATGACGATAAACAACAGCTTCAAAAGCACGAGTGAACAAGGCTTCATCCAATTCACCATCGATGCAGATAAAAAAACCGATATTGTAATTGGGAGAACCGGGATGGATAACCTGATCGAGCCAGATGACTTGCTGAGGAGAACTCAACGGATGTACATGAGGAAGAAGAGTGTTGTTGTTATCAACGGCTAAGGAAATTTCTGAGGAGCGATTTTGGCTGTGTGACATACTCATTTCCCCTTTGTAATAGTTAAGACTCACTGATATATGAAAAATAATTACTGACTTTGATTAACTTAATGCCTGGATGGAAAACGAACTTAAAACATATCTAAAAATAAGAATTTTTGCCTGAAAAAATATATAGCAATGAGTAATTATAGATAAATTAACTAAATTAAACCCTGGTGTCGATATTTTGTTGCTGACGGAAACGTCGCAAGGGGGTATGTTGGGGTGAATGAATTGTAGTTGTATGATTATTAAGAAAAATTAGCTAGATAAAGAGGATAAATATGCTGTCTCGGATTAAAAGCAAGTGGTTGTTTTAGCAGCTACTTATACGATAATTATTCGTTTAATTGTTATCGTTCTCTGGGCAACGAGGTAAAATTGCAGCCTTTCGAACAATCTAACCACTAAAAGGATAGCCCAAGAAGTGAAAAGGCCTTTGGGCTGTGTTTGGCGGATCGTCTTGGAGATTTGCGTTTATTGATAGGTCAACGTAATAGTTGCCGTTGCATCTGCTTTGCCTGGTGCCACCCGTCCTTCTGTTTGGATATAACGGGCATGCAGTGGAATAGCAAAATTTCTTATTGCTTGGACGGAGTGAATCATAAGCGGAGAACCCATTGATAACGGTTGATTTTGATATAAGATCTGTAAACCAATTCCGGTTGCTGTGACGTTGTCACTATTATAATCCAATGCCCAGATATTATTGGCATTGCTTTTTGCAGGTCGTCCATCCAGCGTTACGCCGACTTTAACATTGGCATCGCAATCCAGATTTAATTCGAAATTTCGCATACCGGCTGTGCTATTTATGCCGCGAAATGCACTGGTTCTGATTTCTCCCATATTGACGAAGGTCGTTTTTTGCTTGAGGGAACATCCCTGAGTCATGATATAAGTATTTGTCAAAAAGAAAGTATGAATAGGGAGATTGAGTCCCAATTTGGCTTTGGTTAGCAGTTTCTGATGAGTTGGCCCCGAACCGGTTGCGGGTGCAATTTTGATTAATTGAACGGTCAAATAACCCCATGTTCGGCCACAATATTGCTTTTTATTTTGAAACTGACGCGGCGGGGAACAAGTGACTGGGTATGTTGCTGTTCTGGGTAGCCAATCAATACCATAGCCGGGAGCCCATGTATTGATACGGATACCGACACCCGGCACTCCAGATTCATAAATTGCATCATAGTTGTAGTGTGCCGGATCAAAATCCGGTTTCTCCCATGATGTAGGAGTGAGCGTATTACAGATGGCGATATCGCCTTTTTCATCCACATGATCCAGCCGAATTTCCTTGATGGTTGTTCCGATAGGATGATCTCTAGGAATAACGATAGTGCCAAAAGAGACGTAGGTAGTGCCGGCTGAAAACCCCGGCGAATATTGGCAGTCATAATTTGCCAGAGCATCAAAACTACTCATTATGCCCACGATAAACGTACTTGCTAATAATAATTTTAAGCCGCTAATCATATAAAATTTCCATAATATAAAAAATATCAAATAGATGTTCTGGTATTGTTATTCACAGGCCGCATTCACCATGTACAAACCTGATATCGGTATTTCATCAGGAAGTTGATAATTCACATGACATTCCTGAATATCTTTGTGTCCCCATTTCACCCATAACCGACCTGTTTTAGGAACACCACTGAGATAAGCCTGTCCATCATTACTGATGATGGTGCTGTTGGTGTCATCGATGTCATGTTGTTTTTCCAGTGTTGCTGTTGCGCCAAATGGAATCTCTTTACCTTTATGGGAAAGCATCATCAAAACGCGATAGCCAATACGGGTTTGGAAATTGGCTAAAGCCAATGAACCTTGGGTTGGGATGATGGTTTGTGTATTGATATCAATATCAACATTGTTGCCCATTGAATAAGTATCCAGAGCAATACGGTTTTTACGATAACTACTGACATAAGGGACGATGGCATAGCCGTTCCAGTCTGTTGAAATACCGGTATGATTCTGAACTTTAACCCCTTTGGCACCATGGGCACGTACTAATGCCAGTGTATCTCCCAATGATTGGGAAAGCGTAACACCGTAAGGATGTGCAACAATCCCGCCATTTAAGCCGTAATTCAGTTGCTTGGATTGTTTATCGTAATTGTAACCCGCGTTGATCTGGCCATATGCACCTTTATATTCCGCGCTGATATTCCCGCCAATATCTTTATCGTGGTGGGTATAATTTTGCTGGATACTATAAATCAGATTGTTATCTTCCAGGGCTGTACCATTGAGACTGATCTGATGAGATGTATCCCTGTTTTTACTATTGGTCAGGTTATAACTTACCCAGCTATTTTTCAGCCAGCGATCAAGCGGGATTTGCACACTGAATGATAAAATCTGATCATTGTGTTTTGAACCGGGGAATTCACTGTAGGTATAATTCAGATTGTAATTAATTGAATGATAACTGGTATTGTAACCCGCGCTGATGTTCCGTTCGTAACCTTGTTGATACCAGTAATCTTGCTGAAAAGCAGATAGATAAACGCTTCCCAAATTCCCCAGTGACTGGTTGATGTGTAGTTGCAATTTACTGCGTTTATTGGTGTTGCTGCGATTGTCCTTGTTGTTTGTAATATCGATCTCATTGGCGTCCTTAAAATCATAAAAGCGGTGAGTTGAATAACGATAACCCGCTAAAGTGAGGTTGGTACCTGTCTGGGAAAGATCTTTTGCATACTGGAAACGATATGATTGCCCTGAATCACTGATATTTTCAGCTAAATCTGATTTTGCATGAGTGACATCAAAGGATAGAGAGCCCCAATCAGAAAAGCTATATCCTGTACCAAAAGCAGCGGATTGATAATCTTTTGAGAGGGTTGTTCCACCATAAACCGTCACACGGTTGGAAATACCATATATCACCGTACCCTGCATAAAATAAGGTTCTTTGCCACGATGAGTGAAAGATTGATATTTCCCCAGAGTCAGGGAATATCGCAAACTATTCTCCCGTAACATGATAGGAACGGCTGAAAAAGGCTGTACAGAACGATGTTCTCTCCCATCCGCTTCTTTGATAATGATTTCCAGATTACCACTGGATGTGGTTGGGTAGAGATCGCTGACGACAAAAGGCCCGGCAGAAACATAGGTTTCATAAATGATATAACCATTCTGTTTAATGGTAACTTGAGCATTACTTTGGGCTATTCCCCGTATCGTGGGCGCAAACCCTTTCAGGCTATCAGGTAGCATGTTGTCATCAGAAGCCAATTGCATTCCCCGAAACTGAAAACCATCAAAAATGGCGGAAGGTGTATAACTGTCACCAAATACCAACTGGCTTTTCAGGGTATGAACATCACGTTGCAGGTAAGTGTTAAGACTTTGCCATTTGTGGTTTTGGCTGCTGTAAGTAGAGTAATTCCGCAACCGCCATGCTTCCCAATTGGCGCCTGTTCTAAGATTGAGAAAATTATTACTTGTCGATCCGGGTTGATTATTCAGCCAATTGGTTGAACCGCTATAGTTATAATTAACCAGCAGAGAGGTTAACCCCTGTTCCCACAAATGAGATGAAACATAATCCCTGACTTGGCTATTCAGAGCAGCTTGGGGAATACTGATATCAAGCCGCTGCTTATTGAAGTCGAAAAAAGATGACGCAGATGGAATATGCTGCCCAAGATCGGCTATTTCTGTTTCTTGTGGTAAATCACGCAAAGAGGGAAATGAATCAATATTTACACCCATCTTCTTTAACCGCTGTAGGTTAATCTTCGGCGATAGCTTATGGTTTACAATGATAAAATCGACATTTCCAGTGTCTGCTTTTTCCCGATTGAGGTAAATATCCACCCAATAGCGGCCGGGTAGTTGCTGATCATCTTGAGTGAAAATTGACAGATCAATATCTTCTGGAAAGCCGGAGTGAGTTTCCAACGCATTAATATTAAAATATTCTTCACCATAAGCCTCATTATAATGAGTGAAAAGCCATGTGATTGTCACAGCATATAAAAACACTTTGCTTGGCTTGATAAATAATACCAAATTATCAGAAATGTTATGTTGAAGATAATGACGGTAGTTATCCATAATGATTTTCTAACCTTGATAGACTGTATAAATTTATGGTCAGAACATGCGTTTTTCTTCTGGCGTTACACCGCCAAAATCATTGATGGTTTTCCAAGTGACATAGTTGATATTTTTAATGGGAATATCCCAACTTAATTGACTATAAGGCGATATCATACCAGCGGGTTTGATTTCATGATTTATTGAATTATTTCCAGTGGTTAGATCAGAAAATGAGATATAGTATGGTGTTGGGTTCTCTGCGATTAGCTTATGCCCTACGGTTTTAAACTTCAGTGCTTTGTAGGCAATACTGGCGTTGTCTGCTAAACCGACAGGGCGATAAAATAGCTTAAAGCGAGATTTCACGGTGATTTGCAATTGATTCTGATCTGATTTTACTGTTCCCGGGATAGACTTGACATTAAGCCAGAAAAGAGATTCTTTATCATTTGGCAAGTTTTCGCCGGTTTTTACAATTCGCAGAATATTCTCATTCCCGGCGGTTAATTTGAAGAGTGGGGGAGTGATAATAAAAGGAACTTTGGTTTCATTATTTTCATCCTGAACCCATGATTGAATAAGATAAGAAACATCTGTTTCAGGGTTGCTAATGGAGATTGATGCTTCTTTTCGGTCACTAATATACACAATGCGAGTGCCACCGATAACGACACCAGCAAAAGAAATATTGATACTGAAAATATAAAGAATAATAAAAATACGAAAATATTTCAAAATGGTTGCTCCAAACAATATATTATTATTTTTCATATTCATTGATGATATTGTATTATTGTGGCATCCCTGCCATAAGGATCCTTAGTTGTAGACAATAGTAAAGTTGGCTACCGCATCACCGGAACCAGGGTTAACAGTTGAATTTGTAGCAATATATTTAGCAATAAAATTTAACTCTTGTTTGGACTTATTAGTCAGTTTCTGAGTTATGGATGACTGCGCCAGAGAAATAAGAGTTGCGCTATCGGCTTCATAAAGACCGAGTGCAACTCCGCCAGCCGCTTTTTTCTTTGAATTGTCGTTGCTTAATGCCAAAAGGTTATTATTTCGGCTGTCCGGGTTTCCATCAAATTTAACTTGGGCATAATTAGCTTCTGTAGGACAGTCAGTCAGTATGATACTGAAACGCGTTGCAGCTGATGTGCTATTTACCCCATTGAATGAACTTGAACTGATAGTACCCATATTAACAGTTTGGTTTGCAGAACTAGGATCAATTTTACATGCAGTCGCGGTAATATCGCCTGTAAATTTGATTTGTCCATCGGCGGCATATGCTGCCGATACAAGTGCAGATGATAAAAATAAAGAGGAAATAATTAGATTGGTTTTCATTTTTAATATATTCCACCTCTGACGAATTGATACGGCAGAGATATAGATTATTGAGTTAATAGTAAATCCGTACAATTATGATATAACAAGTAATTTGTCCGAATTTATACCGAAGCACGATAAAGAAACGTTAAATGACGTTTCTTTATCGACAGACATTTCGAAGAATATAGTAGCGATTAATTGACAAAGATAAAAATAATAACTCGACATAAGTCATTATTTGAATCTTTTAACTATTAAGTAAATATTAATAGCATTGTTATTCAGAAAATGGAATGTTTCTCCACCCGAGATGAACGTTTATTCTGTTTTATAAGATTAATTATTAGTTGATAAAATTCCGCGAAAATGAATACGATTTTAAACGTGTTTATTTTTGTAATTGAATACTTTTACCATATTTTTAACTAAGTATTATTTATTTGTGACAAAATGTTTCCTGGGTAACTTAAATGCTATAAATTTAGTATTTGTTAGAGCTTACATCCAGAATAAAGATGAATGATAATTTATTCATCCAATTAAAGTTAACTCTTTGTTAATAATAACTAGTTCAGCATGATAAAAAGTTATTTTTTGTTTATTAATTAATAAAAATACATCATCAAGGAAATAGTATAAATGTTTATGGATTGCATAACTATCATCCATATTTCTTTTGTTTTAGTTACAACATACATTTTAAGCTTAAAAAACAAATCCCATAAACACCGCAAAAAAAAGCTTAATAAGGGTTCTATTTCAACCAAAAAAATTAAGGAGAGAAGTTGATGATTCTCTCCTTAGGGGATCTAAATAACTTATATAGCTATCAAAAAATACATAAATGATTAATGTATTAGTAGCCATGTAGAAGGGATAGTCATTAGTATTAAAATCACGATAGCTGTTTTTTCCAGCATATTCAGTGGTTTTTGTCCTTGATTCTGTCTACGTGCATACAAGAAAACAAGCAATCCAGGCGCATACAATACAACTGAAAGAAGCAAATGCATTAAACCAGATGCATAAAGTAACCACACACCATAAGTACAGGCTCCTGCAGAAATCAACAACAAAATCCGGTTGCTGCGCTGAAATGCCACTTTGGCTAAAAATGCACCAACGAGAAAATAGGGGACAAGTATCATTTCCGAGGCAATGGAAAGCAACATATTGTAATTGCTGCCACTTAACCAGATTAAAATCAAGGAAATCTGAACAGCTCCATTAGTTATCCACAGTGATGACTCAGGCGCTTTTTTAGTGTTTTGTTTATTGAATACCTTAGGAAATGAGCCATGCAAGGAAGCGATGAAAGGGACTTCTGCGGCCATAATTGTCCAACTCAGATAGGCACCGCAAACGGAAATGATCAGGCCAGCAATAATAACAATTTCACCCGTAGAGCCAATTAACCCTACCATCAGATTTGCCATTGAAGGATTACGCATTGCCGCTAATTCAGGTCTTGCTACCAATCCAAGAGAGAGCAGGGTAACCAGAATATAAACGCCTAATGCTGAAACAACAGCGAGAACAGTTGCAATACCGATATCTTTGCGCTTTTTGGCTCTGGCTGAAACAACAACAGCACCTTCAACACCAATAAATACCCACAAGGTGATCAGCATCGTATCTTTGACTTGTTGCCAGACAGGTATCCCCATTTCAATGCCAGTGAAGTCAAACGTAAATACATCCATGTTGAATGCAATCACGGCCAAAATAATGAACATACCCAATGGTAACAATTTGGCTACCGTGGCCAACTGGTTGATACTGGCTGCAGTTTGTACTCCTCGGAGTACGAGCCAATGAACAAACCAAAGCAAAATAGATTCACCAATCAGAGATTGCCAGGTATTTCCATCACCGAAAATAACTGAATATTCGGTGTCAGTAAAAAAACTTAATGCCGCGAAGACGATAACCAGATAAGAAACATTGGCGATAATGGCACAAAACCAATATCCCCATGCAGAACAGAAACCAACTAATTCGCCAAATCCTTCTCTTGCGTAAGTAAAAATTCCACTGTCGAGGTCAGGGCGAAGACGTGAAAGCAATAGTAAAGAAGTGGCTAAAAAGAGAATACCTACGCCTGTAATCCCCCAACCGATCATTAATGCAGCAGGACTGCCTACTTGTGCCATATTTTGTGGCAAGCTGAATACACCGGCTCCCACCATGGAACTAAGTACCAGTGCTGTCAGAGATGTGAGGCCTAATTTTTTTTCCAAAGATAGGTTCCTGAAAGTAATATAATCGACACGATTAGTCAGAACGCTTGTTCTGACTATCGAACACATATTGGACATTTATTGCATCCATACTCTGGATTGCACAGAAGATTCAGTCGTTAAATCCAAAAACAGGGCGATTCTACGGAGTGAAAGGATTGTATGCAATGGGTGACTATGCAAAAAAATATAAATTTTATGCATAAAATAATGTACGTTAGGCGGGATATAAAAGAACGAATTATTCAAAAAACGTATTTTGGCAATAATAAAAAGGCACAAATGATGATTTGTACCTTTTCCATCAATAACAGATTAATTATTTGAATAAATCGGCGCTGACAGTAATGTTACCACCATTAGATTGCCACTCTCTGGTGACATGGTAGTATTTCGCACCTTTTTTTGCTGCACGTTTAGCAACTTGATAAGAAATTTCTGGATCTGTGGTGTAATAGCCAGAGAAAGTAATCGAGTCAAAAGGAACCATTTGAGCGGCAGATGCCTTATTCAATTCTTCTATTTTTGTGCCATCAGATAACGTGACCGTGTAACGACCACCTTTTGATGACTGGGTTTCAAAAAATCGTCCAACCAAATTGCTGGTAGATGTTGAGGAAGCAACACCTGGAATTTCAACTTTCTCGGCTTCTTCGCCGCCTTGAGCCAGAGCCTGACGGCCAGCCTCCGAATCTGCTGGAATAACCGCATTATTAGACTGTATCTGACGTTTTGGTGCATCTGTTTTATAAACATATGCAGTAACTATTTGGTTTCCTCCATTATTGGGAGAAATATCACGGACAATAAAGAAAGAGGCAGCATCTTTCTTTTTAGCAGCCTTAGCGATGGCCTCTTTCAGATCAGGAGCAGTAGAAAAGTAACCATTCACGGTTACGGTATCAAAAGGTTCCAGCGTAATGGCTTCAGTTTTAGGCAGTTCTTTAATTCCACGATAAATGCGATAGTTAGTTATTTTATCGGATTTTTCTGCATCTTTATGATACAAATCGGCTACAACACGTAAATTGCCACCACCATTAAAATCGTCGAGACTTTGAATATAGAAACTATAGGCGCCTTTTTTATCCGCCTGACGGGAAATCGCATCAGCAGCTTCATAGATTGCATTGAAACGGCCAGTGACTGAGATTCGTTCAAATGGCTTCAGCTCTACAGCTTGTTCTGGCGTTAATTCTTTAGCCGCATGTGCAGCAGTAATCGTTGTTAGCGAGAGCATCGCTGTAGCGATGATCGTTGTTTTCAGCTTCATAAAAAATCCTTTCGCCTTGCGCATTAAAATATTTATAACGTGCTGAACATTGTTATGTATCACATAGGCCGCAATTATTACATGTAATAATGCCAATTGTCGCAAAAATTTATGCTATCTAAATAAATGAGTATTAGTTTTTAGTACATGGTGCCAGCAATTTAAATAAAAATAGCGATTTATACGAGCGATAGCATCGTTTACATTGAAGGTCACTTTATTTTTTCCTGATATTGTTTTCAATTAGTGACTATTTTATTTTTTATTGGTAGGTTTTATTGATAGCAGTAATAAAATCAACCTTATCGTTAAATTGGCTTCAACAGGTAATAATCAGCAATATTTCATTCTTAGAGAAGGAAACATTATGCATATTGGTGTACCAAAAGAGCGACTTTCCAATGAAGCTCGCGTTGCTGCCACACCATCAACGGTGGAACAACTGCGAAAATTGGGATTCAGCGTTAGAGTGGAAACAAGGGCTGGGCATCTTGCCAGTTTTGATGATATTGCTTATCAAAAAGCAGGAGCTGATATTGCAGAACATCATGAAGTTTGGCAATCAGATATTATTTTTACAGTGAATGCTCCGGAAGATAAAGAAATTGCCCTGATGAAAGAAGGGGCGACGCTGGTTAGTTTTATCTGGCCAGCGCAACACCCAGAATTAATGGCAAAATTGTCAAAACGTAGAGTAACTGTTCTTGCAATGGATGCTGTACCACGAATTTCCCGTGCGCAATCATTAGATGTCCTCAGTTCAATGGCAAATATTGCTGGTTATCGGGCTATTGTTGAAGCGGCTCATGAATTTGGACGCTTCTTCACTGGCCAAATTACAGCAGCAGGCAAAGTACCACCAGCTAAAGTCATGATTATCGGAGCTGGTGTTGCAGGGCTGGCCGCTATCGGGGCGGCAGGGAGTCTTGGCGCTATTGTCCGAGCTTTTGATACCCGTCCAGAAGTTAAAGAACAGGTACAAAGCATGGGTGCTGAATTTTTGGAATTGAATTTCAAAGAAGAAGCTAGCGGTGGTGACGGCTATGCAAAAGTCATGTCAGAAGCCTTTATCGAAGCAGAAATGGAATTGTTTTCTGCACAAGCACAAGAAGTTGATATTATCGTCACAACGGCATTGATTCCGGGAAAACCCGCACCGCGACTGATCACCAAAGAAATGGTTGAGTCCATGAAGCCTGGCAGTGTCATTGTCGATTTAGCTGCGCAGAATGGAGGTAACTGTGAGCTGACGGAGGCTGATAAACTCATTGTGACACCAAATGGTGTAAAGATCATAGGCTATACAGACTTGCCTAGCCGTTTACCCACTCAATCGTCACAATTGTACGGCACAAATTTGGTTAACCTCGCAAAGTTATTGTGCAAAGAGAAAAATGGCGAAATCACTATCGATTTTGAAGATATCGTTGTACGTGGCATTACCGTAATTAAAGAGGGAGAAGTTACATGGCCAGCCCCTCCTATTCAAGTTTCCGCTCCACCCACCAAACCTACGACGCTGAAGAAGAAAGAAGATAAACCAGCAAAAAATCCGAGGTCTCCATGGTTGAAATATGGTCTGTTTGCTCTTGCCATTATTCTGTTCGGCTGGTTGGCAAACGTTGCACCGAAGGAGTTTCTGTCTCACTTTACCGTATTTGCTTTGTCTTGCGTGGTTGGTTATTACGTCGTCTGGAACGTTAGCCATTCATTGCACACACCCCTGATGTCGGTCACTAATGCTATTTCAGGGATCATTGTCGTTGGGGCAGTCTTACAAATTGGTGAAGGTGGATGGGTGAGTTTTTTCTCATTCATCGCGGTTTTGATTGCCAGCATCAATATTTTTGGTGGTTTCACAGTCACCCAACGTATGCTGAAAATGTTTCGTAAAGGGTAAGGGGTAACTTATGTCGAACGGAGTAGTTACAGCGGCATATATTGTTGCTGCCATTTTATTTATTTTCAGCCTTGCCGGCCTTTCCCGCCATGAAAGTTCGAGGCGAGGTAATATCTTTGGCATAGCCGGTATGGCAATTGCGCTGATTGCCACTATTTTAGGACCCGATGCTGGCAAAGTAGGTTGGATTATTTTGGCGATGATCATCGGTGCCGTCATTGGTATTCGCTTGGCCAAAAAAGTGGAAATGACCGAAATGCCTGAATTGATCGCCATCTTGCACAGCTTTGTCGGTCTGGCAGCGGTTTTGGTCGGGTTCAACAGCTTTATTACTCATGATATTTTTGCTACTCCCATTATGGAAAACATTCACCTGACAGAAGTTTTCTTGGGGATCTTCATTGGTTCAGTCACCTTTACTGGCTCAATTGTGGCATTCGGTAAATTGCGCGGCAAAATTTCATCCAAACCGCTGATGTTACCCCACCGCCATAAACTCAATTTGGCCGCGTTGATTGTTTCCTTTGTACTGATAGTTATCTTTATAAAAACTCAAAGTGTTGGTTTGCAAGTTTTCACTATGCTAGTGATGACTGCTATCGCACTTGCTTTCGGTTGGCACTTAGTCGCGTCAATCGGAGGGGCAGATATGCCTGTCGTTGTTTCCATGCTGAACTCATACTCAGGCTGGGCAGCCGCGGCCGCTGGTTTCCTGTTAAGCAATGACTTGCTGATTGTGACCGGTGCTTTAGTAGGTTCTTCTGGTGCAATCCTTTCTTATATTATGTGTAAAGCGATGAACCGTTCTTTTATTAGCGTTATCGCCGGTGGTTTTGGTACTGATGGTACTTCAACGGGGGATGAACAAGAGATGGGCGAATACCGCGAAACAAATGCGGAAGACGTTGCTGAACTGCTGAAAAATTCCACTTCAGTTATTATTACGCCTGGCTATGGTATGGCCGTTGCTCAAGCGCAATATCCGGTACATGACATCACCGCAAAATTGCGTGAGAAGGGCGTTAAAGTTCGCTTTGGCATCCATCCTGTTGCGGGACGTTTACCGGGTCACATGAACGTGTTGCTTGCTGAAGCCAAAGTTTCTTACGATATTGTCTTGGAAATGGATGAAATCAATAATGATTTTACTGAGACAGATACCGTTCTGGTTATCGGAGCCAATGACACAGTAAACCCAGCAGCTCAAGAAGATCCACACAGTCCGATTGCTGGAATGCCTGTACTGGAAGTTTGGAAAGCACAAAACGTGATTGTCTTTAAACGCTCCATGAATACAGGATATGCGGGAGTACAAAACCCGTTATTCTTTAAAGAAAATACCCAGATGCTATTCGGTGATGCAAAAGCCAGTGTCGAAGCGATCCTCCGTGCACTGTAGTTTTGTAAAATAATAATTTGATATTAGAGAGCTTCATGTTGTGGCATGAAGCTTTTTTAATGAAATATACAAATTAATCCGGGCTAAATGAAACTTGCTTCAATACAGGACGATCCAGACAGGAGTTCGAGTTACCGAAAAACAACACAATATCAGGTTGAAAACCTATCTTACTTATCGCATTACCTCGTTGAAAACCGCCGTTTCAAACGCAAACTACAGACGTTATTGTTACCAAGCAACTAAAAAACACCAATAAATGCTCAATAAATATCCTACTTATTAAAATATACATTTGAAAAAGTAGCTTTTCTACAATAGGATTGTATTGGTAATGAGCCACATTTTTTACATAGCGAAATCATAATTATGCTCAAAAATAGGGCTAATAAGATAAGTTCCATTATCCGACACGCTTGTTTTGTAAAAATTCGATTTGAGCTTGTTTGAACGGAAGACATTGAAATCAGCAACAAGGAGGAAATTTTGAACCACCAAAACCCAGATGAATATAACGATGGAAGTGATGAAGACACAAAATCATGGATGGTCATTTCAGGTAATCAACAAAAGCAGAGCATGATCATGCCATTGTCTGTATCTGGCCAGCAGATACATAACAATCCCGCGATTGCATATCTTGTTAGTCTTGGCTCAAAGCGAAGTCGCCAGACTATGAAATCGTTTCTTAATATTGTGGCAAAAATGCTTGGGTATCAAAATGTACAGGACTGTACTTGGAATGCACTACGTCGCCATCATGTGCAAGCTATCATGGAAATGCTCTCCGATTCCGGCAAAGCTCCAGCGACGATCAATACCTACCTTGCTGCGTTAAAAGGCGTGGCGCTGGAAGCTTGGACAATGAAGCAAATCGATACCGACAGTTTTCAACATATCAAACAAGTGCGTTCTGTCAGGGGGAATCGGTTGCCGAAAGGAAGAGCGCTCGACCGTTATGAAATCAAAACGTTATTTTTTACTTGTGAAAATGATTTCAGCACAAAAGGCTTACGTGATGCAGCCATCATTGGTGTACTTGTCGGTTGCGGACTCCGTCGGTCAGAAATTATCTCGTTGGATTTGAAACATGTTATTCGTCGTGAACAAGCATTGAGAGTCATGGGAAAAGGAAACAAAGAACGTTTATCCTATATGCCTGAAGGAACGTGGGAACGTTTGAACCGTTGGATAGATGAAATCCGGGGTGATTATGCCGGGCCATTGTTTACCCGTATCCGTCGTGATGATGATGTAACAGATAACCGTCTGTCAGATCAGGCAATCTATCACATACTGGAAACACGTAGAATTGAGAGTGGACTGGAAAAATTTGCTCCTCATGATCTGCGTAGAACATTCGCATCAGCCATGCTGGACAATGGGGAGGATATTGTAACAGTGAAAGATGCAATGGGTCATTCAAGTATCACTACTACCCAGAAATATGATCGACGAGGCGATGAGCGTTTAAAAAATGCAGCCAAAAATTTGAATTTTTAACATGGAAGATAAGATATTTTGAAATTAAACCCGTAATAAGTTTTATTATTTATACTCCATGTTTTACAGGCAGAAAAAAACCAGTCTCATAAAGGAGCTGGCTTTTAGAAAATCAGAGAATAGAGCTGCTCAGAAAAAAAACAATCAGTTACTCTTCATCCACACTAATCGGGCAAACAAAACCATCTGGTTTAATTGCCAGCAGGTCACATTTAAGCTTATCGATGACATGTTCAGCCGTATTACCAAGAAATGCAGCGGATAACCCAGTTCGCCCAAGAATGCCCAGAACAACCACCCCCGTATTCAATTCATCACAAATTTCAGGAATGACTTTTTCAGGTAGTCCCTCGTGAACATGAGTCTGTTGTTCATCAATATAGAATTTTTGCCGCAACTCTTTCATTGCAACCAAATGCTGCCCACGTAATGCCTGATTATATACACTAGGATTAAAATCAGGCAATTCCATTGCAATATTTAAAGGCGCGGTAGGATAAGCGCTGACAAGATGAATCAGAGGTTCTTTTACAATTCGGTTAGCGAGATCTTGCGTTTCTTTCACCAATTTCAGATTTAGTGCAGTATGGTAAGATTCTTCATTCGATAAATTAACCGCAACAACGGCAGAATCTTTTTCTGGCCAGGCCTGATCTTTAACCATCCAGACAGGACAAGGGCATTTACGTAATAGATGCCAGTCCAGCGGCGTAAAAATCATGGATTCCAATAAAGAATGCTGATGTGCCATTTTCAATAATAAATCATGCTTTCCTGTGATGACTTCCTGGATAATGGCTTCATAAGGGTGGCCATGCCAAACTACCTTGATTTCAATGTCAATACCTGATTCAAGATAGTAGTGTGCCTGCTTTTTTATCCAAGCAATTCTTTGGCCAATGACACCTTTACGCATGGCATTTCTTTCTTCTGGAGAAAGTAAGGTGGTCATTTCATATGAGAGGTCATAAATGGGTAAAAATGCTTTAATCCGGCCACCATTACGTTGCACGATATATACTGCGCGTCTTAATGCCGGCTGATCATCCTGATTTGGGTCAATTGCAACTAAGAGGTTTTGGTAGTTTGCCATATTTAATTCCTCACAGAGGCTGGATATATCTTTGTAAGAAGATAAACCAATATGACCAACTATAACAGGGTAAAAGAAAGCCAGATCAGCAAAATATAGCGATCCGGCTTAAAATTTAAGAAAACTTTAGGACACGCAAGCAGGGGCTTTTCCTGCCAATTCCGTCAGTTTCTCCATATTTTCGACCGCAATGTACTTACCTTTAACACCTAAAATGCCATTTTTCTGGAAACGGCCAAGCAGGCGGCTAATTGTTTCAACAGTCAGACCAAGATAATTACCGATATCGCCCCGTGTCATGGTCAAACGGAACTCGCGAGGAGAAAAACCACGCTGCGCAAAACGGCTTGACAGGTTATAGATAAATGCTGCAAGCCTTTCTTCCGCATTCTTTTTGGATAGCAGGAGGATCATTTCCTGATCGCCTTTTATTTCGCCGCTCATCAAGCGCATCATCTGCTGGCGGAGATTTGGCATCTTACCGGAAAGATCATCCAGTGTTTCAAATGGAATTTCACACACCATGGAAGTTTCCAATGCTTGGGCAAAACTGGGATGCTCAGTATTTATGATTGCATCAAACCCTACTAAATCGCCAGCAAGGTGAAAACCGGTAATCTGCTCATCGCCTTCTTCAGTGATCGTATAACTTTTGATAGTCCCAGAACGGATAGCATAGAGTGATTTTAATGCATCACCAGCCTTAAACAAAGTTTGCCCTTTCTGGATTGGTTTTTTACGTTCAATAATATTATCAAGCTGATCGAGTTCATGTTCATTTAAGGTGAAAGGAATGCATAGCTGGCTAATGCTGCAATTCTGACAGTGGATTGCACAACCACCAGATTGAATCCGACGAATAATACGTTTTTCCGGGATCATAGGGAGTGCTCATTAGAAGTGATTGATATACGTCAATTTAACATATTTAAAACGCTCTGATAAGAGCTAGATTCTCTTATTAATAACTGTATAAATCATCACGCAAAAATGTAACCGCCATTCTACCTTGATTGGGTAACTTTCCACTTCCCCCTGTTCTACATAACACAGTTAGTGACGGCGTCACGTTTTTTGTTAGGTAAAACATGCTCACATTCATAGTCTCGAAATGAAACCTTTCCATATTCATATCACTCCGCATTCCGCACATTTATTTGTTGTAGCGCACAAATTTGAAACTATTTATTAACTTATGATTAATATTTTAAAAAGTATGTTTTATATCGATTAAAATAGATTAATTTGATATGTGTTAATGAAAATTTTCAGCACACTCATTAAGAATTAAATAATTTAATTTCAATTAGTTATTGTTATTTTTCCTTTTGTCACAAGAGGTGCGCCATTAACGTATGAAACAAAAATTATAACATTAACAAATTTATAAACGCATAAATTGAAAAATATTATAAAACACTAAGAACCAGCAAAAAGGTATCGTGATTATGACTAAGCCTCTTTATACCAACTTAAATGTAGATGCGTTGTTTCTAGGCCCAAAATCAGAAAATGCAGTTTTTTTCAGAGAAATGATGGACTATGCAGTCAGCGAACACATGCACTGGCGTTCAGGATTTCACCCAGAAGATGCTACCTTGGTTACATCCGTTGATCGTTATGAGCATAATTACAGAGAAACTCTCTATCGGACAGAAGGAATATTGAATCAACTATCAGCAAAACTAAAAAACACTTCGATTCCTTTCTTCTCCCCCCGTTATCTAGGCCACATTAACAGTGACACTTTGATGGTTTCCAATCTCGCCTATGTAATGGCAATGATGTACAACCCCAACAATTGTACCTACGAAGTATCACCCACAACAACAGAACTGGAACTTGAATCCGGGTTAGATCTCTGCCGGATGCTTGGTTATGACCCCCAGCGCGCATGGGGGCATATCACTTCCGGTGGGACTGTTGCTAACTATGAAGGTTTGTGGGTTGCCAGGAACTTAAAAACATTGCCTTTTGCTGTATCCCAACATCCTGAGACAAAAGAGTTGGTTAGTCATAAGTCACAAAAACAATTAATGAATATGCCAACAGCTGAAGTGCTCGATTTAATCAGCGAATTACAAAGACGTGGAATTTTCGATGAAATACGTAATATGACATGTCGTGGTACAGGGAGTAAAACTGAAATTTTAGGTAAACTACTCGTACCACAATCCAAACATTATTCCTGGATGAAAGCAGCAGATATTTTGGGGATCGGTCAGGAAAATATTATCCCATTGCCTGTGAATGAACACTATCAAACCGATATTGGCAAAATGCGTGAAATCACCTTTGATTTAATCGAGAAGGGTGAGCCTATTTTGGCGATGATTGGTGTAGTCGGTACGACTGAAGTCGGTGCCATTGATCGGATTGATGAAGTGATTGCATTGCGGCAGGAATGTGAAGAACGTTATGGTGAATCATTCTATATCCATGTTGATGCTGCTTATGCGGGATACGCCTGTTCTATGCTTCTCAATGAGCAAGGTGAATTTATGGAATATGATGATCTGGTTAACTATCATCACACGCTAGGCATCATACCTGAAAATATCAGTTGGCCAAAACCTGAGGTTTACCAGAGCTTCAAGGCATTGCGATATGTCGATTCGATTACAGTTGACCCGCATAAGGTTGGATTTATTCAATATTCAGCCGGGGCAATTTGTATGAAAGACAAACGTATTCTCGATTTGATTTCTTCACGTGCCCTTTATGTCTTTGAAGAAAATGACAATCAAAGTAATTTTCCTGCCAGTAACCGAGGGATACTTGGCGCTTCCATAATGGAAGGTTCGAAAGCGGGAGCAACCGCAGCAGCACTTTGGGCCGCTCATCGATTATTGCCTTTAAACATCAGTGGTTATGGAAAAGTGATAGCCGCTGGCATAGTCACCGCGAATCAACTATTAGATAAAATGGCAAATATGCTCCCCATTGAAGTCGGTGAGTACCGGTTTAAAATGTATATTATGCCAACACCGGATTTTCACATGATCAACTTCACTTTCAAAGAAGTCGGAAACGCCAGCCTTATCAACCACAATGCACTTAACAAGCGAATTTATGAACTGTGTTCATATTCTTCAGGACGTGCATATAGCAACGATTTTCTCACATCTTCAACCATACTGGATTACAAAGAGTACGGTGATACACCGTGGTACTACGCCGAAAAATGTGGCTTTAGCCGTAGTGAGTGGGAAAACACACACCGTGTTTATGTATTACGTGCGGCAGTAATGACACATTGCTTACGCAATCCAGAGCACTTCGATGAGTACTGGAAACAACTACAAACTATTTTCGCCAAAAAATTAACTCAATTGGTTGATGAAGAAGAAAAAAAATCACGCCAGATTTTGAATCGTGAGGAATCTTTTCTTAATTAACCAAAATAACTGGCATTGGTGTGAACGGTTATTTATTTTTACAAACTAGAATGAATTTTTAATCATAGTTTTATATTCAGAACATATATTGATTGTCAAGGCTTGGAGAGTAACGCTTCCAAGCCTTTTTTATTACTTAATAACACTAAAAATTAACGCAATAATGATAATTAATTTTCATTTTAGATATGAATTTTTATCAAAAAAAACAACAATATTTCAGTGACTCTTCAGTGATCAGGTGTTTAAATCACCGTTGTATTTCTAAAGCAGAGGAGTGAAATAATGCCATTTACGCTCAAACCCGCTAAAGAACACTTTGGTGCATATGTGACGTGCCAGAATGTTTCCGAACTGTCGTTTGAAGAGTATGAAATACTGAAATTGCATCTATACGCAATTAACTTGAAGATGCGGGTTTTAAAATCTGGAAGTTATCAGTCAACCGAGTGGTGAGTTCTTTCGCTTTTTCTGGCAATGTGACATGAAAAAAGTGGCGCAGCGTTTCACGGAATGTTTTGGTATCCGGAAAATAGACATTGTTTCGTACCTGCTCATTCACATACTTCCATAATCGCTCAATCGGGTTGAGATTAGGGCTGTAAGGCGGCAGGTAGTGCAACTCAATATTCAAAACCTCGGCAAAAAATTGGACG
The DNA here is from genome assembly GCF_000027225.1 of Xenorhabdus bovienii SS-2004. Classification (NCBI taxonomy): domain Bacteria; kingdom Pseudomonadati; phylum Pseudomonadota; class Gammaproteobacteria; order Enterobacterales; family Morganellaceae; genus Xenorhabdus; species Xenorhabdus bovienii. The sequence goes on along the minus strand of NC_013892.1, from coordinate 2,317,533 downwards.
ACTCCGGAACGGTGATAACCCGCACCATCCAGAATAATGTGGATTTTTTGCGAAAGTGGATAGGTTTCCCGGATTGAGCCGAAAAAAAGGACGACATTTTTCGCGTTAATCGTCGGATATTCACGAACAATAGTCTCTTCAATCCGTTGTAAATTAAGGGCACCCATGATGTTGAGTCGAGTACGACTACCTGTGGTTTCAACCACTTTGACGTGCTTCCGCCCGCTCTTCATCCAGCCATAACTTAATTTTGTGGACAGGGTCGGGTGAACCGCATCAATAAATAAAATAGGCGCATTCTGGCCACATTCTTCTTTCAGCGCGTTGTAGGTTTCAATAAACTGTTGCTGTTTATCCGCATCAAATTTATGCGGAGCACCCATTGGCTTCTTGTAGCTGAAACCTTGACGGTGAAGCCATTTCGTCATTCCTGCGACAGTGAAAGTCACCTGCCATCGTGCCCGAACATAGGCCACAATTTGTGCGGTAGTGTGCATCAAATTTGCCATCAGATACTCAACTAATTCTGTTGTTTGTTCGGCAGACAAACGGCTTTCAGAGCCCCCATTTTCAGGGGCGAGTTTTTCCTCAGAGAAGTAATCTTTCAGATGGCGGCTCACCGTACTTTCATGGATCCGCAAAGCCTGAGCAATCATCTGGGCAGTCCAGCCTTCTGAGGCCAAAAGCACGGCCTTGATGCGGTCACGTACTCGTCCATCGCGAGTCGTATCATGCATCAATTCGAGGGCGTCTTTTTGGGCATCTGTTAGATTAATTTTCATGGGCGCAATCATGATCTGATACAAATGAAAAATCAAGCATCTTCAATGACGACGGGTATATCTGTTTATGGTCTGCTGGTTTTTAATAATCAGAAAATGGATGATGATGCGCTTGTTAATTTTGCCCTGCGCGTAGGAGATGGAAGACTGGAAGAGCCTGCACGGAAAATTTCCCTGACCGATAACCGAAAACATATTGCTTATCTGACAAACCTATGTGATGAAAAGGGAGAGAAATTGGGTTTTTCTGGCAACAATACGGACTTCTGGCACTCAGACCAAGAATTTCGAATCAATCCCGCCTCCGTCAGCATACTTTATGGTGAGTCTGTAAAATGCCAGGGAGGTAATACCTCTTTTGCATCAACTTCGGCCGCTCATCTGGGATACTCCATTGATGAAATCTCCACGCTAAACACATTGTGGTCAACTCGCCAACCAGCTGTCTCACATGATAATGTTCCTCATATTACTGTTGCTCATCCAGTGATAATCGAAAATAAGCAAACAAAAAAGCAGTATGTATATATCAGTGAAAACGCCATCAAATTCCTCGACAACGATCAGCCACTGCCGCATTCAGAAGCACTTAAACAAGCTATTTTAGAAAAAATATTATCCTCCGATAATATCTATTCACATCAATGGGTTGATGGGGATTTACTGCTGTACGATAACAGTCAACTTTTACATCGCAGGGAATGTTTTACTGGCGACAGATTTATTAAAGCACTGAAGATCTATCCTGATGTTCACTACCAATCCGAAATACCTGGCCGGGAAATTAAGGAGGCTTGAGATGTATATCGAGAAAGGACAAGAAAATCGAATTAAACGACTCGTCAGACAAAGTAATGCTGAATACACCAAGGGTCATGAGCTTAAACCAGCTAAACCCATGTTGATCCGTGCAGGGATAGCAGGTGGTCTTCCATTTAATAGCTTAACTACCGATGTGGTAGTAGGTTGTTTACCGGAAAGTATGGCCTGCTATGGAATGTGTTTCGCTGCTATATCCAGTTGGGAAAACGGTATCGATTTTGGTAAACGGGTCGATAACCAATTGGATGAAACCGTTTTTGTTACCGACCTTAATGCATTGCCTCACTCACAAAAGTATGTCAGGTGTGGGTGGAACAGTGATCCTTCATGGAACTGGTCAGTTTCTACAAGAATGGCTGAATTGGCACGTGAGGCGGGATTATTGATGATATTTATCACCAAAGCATTTAGAAAAATGCCTGACGATATCATCCAACGTTTAGTTGCTGCAAAAGCGGAAGTCAGAGTCTCAGTCAGTGCGTTGGATACCAATGAGCAATTAAGGTTGCGGCTCGGTGTGATTGAACATTATCGCCGTGCTGGTGGCATTGTCATTCCTATCGTGTTGACCACTTTTTTCAAAGATATCGTTTTGATGGAGCGTCAGAATAATATTGTCGAGTGGATGGTAGAAAATGACTATCCTGCGGCAGAGAACAGTTTGAGATTTCCCCATAATGCCAAAGTTTCTGAATTAGTCGATCCTCATAATGTAAGGCCTCTGGAGAAAGGTGATGAATTCTGGAGTGGGCGTTTATACCCCGAAAAACTTTCTTTTCCTACCACCACCACAATTCCGGATAGTTATCAGGGTATTGATACTGGCTATCTATCTGATCTGCAACTGGATGAAATTAATAAGTTATTTATTGATCCAGTTAAAACACATCAGGAAATAATGCAATCCAAATTACCTTTATCCAGTCCAAAGATGTGTGGTGTATCGGATACAAGACGCCTTACTGAATAAGGTCGTCGAGAATAAACAAAATAGTTGAGTCACAAAATTTTGCACACACTACGCATATGAATCCATAAAAAATATTAGATTGAATAACCCTTAACGAAAGCTAGGGGTTATTTTTTAGAGTGGTTTTATACTTAATTTTTTCGTAAAAATGAATGACGTTTCTTTTACTTATGCCTTGGCAGAGTGGATGATTTCACAATTTTCATTAAGTGACAGTGTCACTCAAAAGATCTCTTATTGTCAGCACGATACTTATTATTAAAATGAATCCTAACATTAGCATGGTCACTGCAATGCCATGATGAGTCATCAGCATTGCAGCAATCGGGAACAAAAGCAAAATCATCAGATTGTTCAAGCTTTCTGAAACCGCCAGTACTTGGCCTTTATGCTGTTTCGCTCGATTTGCCAGAATAACGGTACTGATCGGTGCAGCAAGGCCAAGGGCGCTTCCCCATACAATCAAACAGCTCAGGCTAAAGGGCAGAGATAAAGGCATCAGCATAAACGCAGTCGTCGCTGAGGAAAGTAACACGATCGCCAGTAACAATATAAGTTCATCCCTTAATCCCAGACGTTTCACCATTCCGACGGACAAATTGCCCAAACCAAGACCGATTCCGAATGTCGAAATTGAGATACCAATCGTTCCTGTTCCTATCTCATAGTGTTTTCGTAATACCTCTCCAGCCAATATCAAAGCAGACACCGCTGTACCATTCCAAAACCCTTTTGCAATAAGAAAAATCATTAGATTTTTCTGACGCACCCACTGAAACATTGATTTAAATGTAACCATCTGGTGCTTTATTCTCTCAACAGGTGCTTGAATTGGAATACATGTCCTGCCTAAGACAAAAACCAGCAAACACCCCGCAGCATTAACCAGAAATGGCGCCCGCCAATCAAATAATTCCGTTAAAATCCCCGCAAATATTGGGCCACCAGCAATACCCGCTGTCATGCCAAGCATAACCAGACCCATGGCTGACGCTTGCTTTTGGAGTGGGAAAAGTTCTGCAATCAAGGCAAACGTTGTTGGGATTAGTGCCGCTGAAGCGATGCCGCCGAAAATACGCAATCCAATAGCAGTACTCAAATTTTGGGCAAATGTTAACGCCAATCCATCAAACATAAGAAACAGCAGGGATATCAGTAACAATCTGCGTCGATTTACACGATCAGAAAGCCAGCCGAAAAAAGGGGCTGCAAGCGCATAGGAAAAAGCATAACCGGATACGAGCCAAGCAACATTATCAAGCGTTGTTTTAAATACACCGGCCAGTGGTTTGAGCATGGGAGACAACATAAATTCCGTTGTACCAATGAAAAATACAGCGAGTGCCAATACAGACAGAATAAAACGTGGCGGCATACTCTGGCCTCCTTTTATGAAAATAGGGAAAATGTATAGCCTTGGTGAAATAAATGTGACAGTTACCACATTAGATAGCTGGGTAGGGGATGGATAAAAGGGGATCATAGGTTATATTTTATATCAAAGTCGCATTCCAGTTTATTATCCTTAAGTACTATTGTTTTTGCTGAGGAATTCTTACAGAAAGAAAAATCACCTTAATGATAAACTTTTCATATAAAAAAACTCATGAGTGACAACATGCCACAATATATCACCATTATAAAAGACACACCTATATGGGTCTGGATTCTGCTTGTATTTCTTGTCATAAGAGGAATTAAAGCTCTTTCAAGCCGTGAAATGAGCATATGGCGCATTTTCTTGCTGCCTAGCGTATTTTTAGTCTGGGGGATACATAGTGTTCTCACGGAAACCTACTTCTCAAATTTATCACTGGTGATGATGGGAATCGGTCTGATTTTCGGTACTACTATTGGTTGGATACTATGGAGATCACAGCCACGATTAAGAAAAAAAACTCACAGCAACTTAATTATTCGCCCAGGTACGCCTTTGACATTGATAGTGATCATAATTACTTTTGTAAGTAAGTTTATTATGACTGCTTTATTAAGTATTTACCCAATATTGCTACACTCATTACATTATAATTTATTCTTCGGGCTATTAAGCGGCCTTCTTGATGGTATTTTTTGTGGAGGGACACTGAATCTTTTTATTTCATGGTGTAAGAATAAGAGTTCATAACCAAGATCAATGACGTTGGTGCCTAGATGCATTTCCCTATTCAGGGATGAAAAAAACTCACTGCCAGCTTGCCAGCAGTGAATTTTTTATTGAGAATATACTCAGGCAATTTTTACTGATCAGAATCTCCAATTAGCATTCAAAAACACACCATTATCTTTATGACTGCCTGATAAAACGCCATTATATCCCAGTGCCAGCGTGGTATTTTTGCCGATATCTAATTCAGTACCTGCTTTCACCACTGCTGCATCACGCCCCGCCGAAACACTGTTGACGGTAAACATCGTATTACTATTGCTGAAGCCTAACTTAGTACCACGATTAATGTTACCAAACCGATGTTGCCAGCCCAGTTCACCATATACACCCACATGCAATTCTCTTTGGGATTCGCGTTCGATTTTCCATTTTTGGTCGGCACGCAGACCCAGTGTAGAGAAGGTAGCATTCTGCGATTTTTTGTCGCCGTGTAGTGCAGCGGCTCCGCCTTGTTCATTAATACGATTGCTGTGGAAGTTAACATAAGTTAGGTTAGCGAACGGTTCCAAATTCAGCCAAGAGGTTTTGATACCATAACCCGCCTCGGTAAATAATTGTCCAGTACGTGCACCGTATTTAGCTTTCAGATCGTCGGACTGATCACCAAAAGCAACTGAGCGCTCGGTGTCAAAACGATGCCAACTGTAGGCTACACCAGCACGTAATGCCAGAGCATCAATCTGTTTGCTGCCATATAAAGCCAAGTGATAGTTATCACTGCGTGCTGACGCATTATCGCCCCCATGTAGAGAAGAACGAGTGTAGCCGGTAGCCACACCAAGCCGCCAGTCGCTGGACAAGTCTTTATCTACACCCAACAACACGCCGTAGTTGGACATCCGATAACCGCTGACTTCATTGTTGCCGCTGGCGCGCTGCCAGTTACCCATTATCTGTACCCAGGCACCATCTGTATCCGCTTTGATTTCCTGAGAAGTGGCACCGCCATTGGCCTGACGCAAACGAGTATTCAATGTATCGCGCAGATAGCGGCTGCTATTGATCTGTGCAGCAGCAATATCAGCATGAACCTGTCCTGAAAGTTGGCTGAATGCCTGACTGGCCTGTGCGGCTGAATTTACCATCAGAATACTTTCATGAACAGGATGGTCTGAATTCAACATATCAGCCGCTTTGGCAACTGAACGTCCATTAGCCGTTGTGGCCAGGCTGGCAAACTCGGTTGTGTTGCGTTTTATATCCAGCAACGCTCGATCAGATTGATAGTTGAGCGGGATATCAAGGAACAGATGCCCCTGTGATACGGTGTCAAATTGACCATAGATGCCATTTCTCGCTTGCAAAATATTGTATTGCTGGCCAAGCAAACTGTGTACCTTTTGCTGCGACAGCAAGTTACCCCGGTTTTCCAAAGTTACTTGCACTTCACCACCTTCCAACCCTGCCATATCATTACTCAGGATACGATCACTATTACCATCCAGCATTAGTGTCACCTGATAGCGGGAGCCTGTTTCAAAAATGACTTCGCGATCAACATTCAGAGCAGCGTCAGTATTACCCGGTGCAACGTTAGCTCCATTGTAAGCAGTGAGTGAGCCAATCGTGCCTTTTCCGCTCAAGGTTGCATCGCGTTGCACTGTCACGTCGGAGGTTATCGAACCGTTTACCAATAACAGCCCTTGATTCACCCATGTTGGACCAGAATAAGTACTGGCTCCGGTAAGTAGGAGCGCACCACTGCCAGTTTTAGTCAGGCCACCATGACCACTGATATCATTGCTCCAATAGTCGTAGGCACACTCAATACTGTTACATACTCGTTGTACGGTGGTGCCTGGCTCAATCAGACTACCGATGCCAGCAATATTAGCGATAAACTGTGTTTCGGTATACGAACCTTCAATGTAATATTTAGCGGGAATATCCTGCTTAGTAATAAACATTTTGGGGCCATTGATAGCATCTTTCAGATTCAGTTTTCCCCAACCATATAAATCATCAAGACCCGGCGTCCCCAAATCAGTCGCGGTAGTTTTGATAACATCGGCAATTTGCGCCGCAGTCATATAAGGGAAACGTTGCATCAGAACTGCGGCGGCTCCTGCCACATGCGGCGCGGCCATTGACGTACCTGTGTAAGAATCATAGGTAGGATCAATCTCCAGCTCGCCTTTCTTTAAAGCGTCCTCATCAATTTTGCCACCACTCTTCGAGACAAAATCGCCAGTGCTACTGTAAATCTTGGTGCCTGGTGCAGCCAGGCAATAACTGGCGGTATATCCACAGCTAGTTGACGACGGTGCAATCACATCGTTTTCTTTTAGGTTGGTGACACTAAGGTAGTTTTTCAGTGCGTCGGGGAAGAAATAAGGCATCCCCGCGTGTAACCAAGTCACGTTATAATTATTCGCGTTACCCGCAGCGAAAACCATTAATTTTCCTTGGCGAGCAGCACGTAACATGCCGGCATCACTGGCTAACGGTTCCCCTGTCACAGGGAGCGGGGAGCGGCTTAACTCGTTTAGTTTTTCTTTAATTGGCGAGACATAATTAATTAGTTGTTTCAGTGTAACTGGATAGTAAGCGATAGTTCCATCAGGCCATCGGATAGGTTTACCGTCTCTACCCACAAAATAGCGCGGACGAACTCCCCAACTGTTATTAATGATGCGAGCATCGCTTTGAATCATAGCTTCTGTGCGGTTGTAATCATTTTGCAGAAACTTTGCGGTGACCAAGCCAGCATCAAATGCTACTCCGTGCATTTCTTTGCCATCTCTGTTCGCCGCAATGGTTCCTGACACATGATTGCCATGTGCACCAAAGCTGATCAGATCGCTGTAGGGATCATAACTATAGCTCCAAATGTCGGATGGAGCGATTATCTTTAGTTTGTCAGCAAACTCAGAATGGTTGGTAACTGACTGATCTAATACACCAACATTAATGCCTTTACCCGTATAACCTCTGGCATAGGCATAATGGGCACCGATAGAGGCCAATCCCCATTGATTTTTGAATTCATCTGACAACCAACTATCAGGTACACCTTTTTTACCCTGTTCGTGATATTCAGTGGCAGCAATTACCGAACCAGTAGGTAATTGCCAAAATAACAATGTTATCCCTAAAAAAATAGGCCGTAACTGATTGTTTTTTTTCATAAAAGTGCTTCCATTTTTCGGAAAGTAGTGACTTTCAGTTCGCTGTCTTTCATACTGCTCTTCAGAAAGTTTTTATAAGAAAAGTGAGATAAATTTATAGAGAAGGCGGTGCCAATTTCTGATCATTCTGACTAAGATGCCGCTGCCCATTCCCAGCAATAGCAATACCTATCCTTCGCCCACATCCGCTATAGCATAATAATTAAACCCGAAATGCAAGAAGCTTATTAACTTTTTTATAACAGTTTAGTTACAAAAATAACATAGTCACACTTTGGAATTTTACTTATAGTTGTAGGTGCGATAATTATGTATCTTATTAATAATTCTTGAGGTGAGTTTATGAGTCAGTGGAAAGAAAAAGATATATTTAAATTATTCTCACAGTACGATAATATCCTTGAGGAGCAATATGGATTTACTGCTATTTCTAATTTCATTAAACAACATCGTTCAATAAATAAAGTATTAGATCTCGGTTGTGGTTCAGGCGAACTGATTCCTTTTCTTACATCTATCGCCTCTCAGGTAGTTGGTGCTGATATTTCAGAACACGCTTTAGAAAATGCAAGAGAAAAGCATAAAAATAGCGGAGCTACGTTTATTTACGCAAGCGAACTACCAAATTATATTAATAATAATAGTAAATTCGACGCTGTCATAAGTTCTTTTTTGCTTTGCACTCTAAATACCGAAGATTCAATTAAGTTACTGCTACGCCAAGTCAATGATGCTCTTATTGAACATGGTTACTATATCGTTTTTAGTTTTAACTTGAATGCGATAGGAGTAGACTTCGGGACATTCAAAACAGGAGAAGAGGGTAAAATTTACCATGATGGAGAGGCACTACCTGTCAGCATGCGGACAAAATCAGGGGAACAGTTTACTTTTAATGATACATTTTGGTCTTTTAGCAAATTAATAACTCTTTCGGAGGAGATGGGATTTTCTCTTTACCAACAATCAATTCTAACCATCCCACAATTTACTATTTCTCCTTTCACGATATTTGTTTTAAAAAAGAAAAATTAGCTTAAACAATAATTAATTTTATTATTTTTTTAAAAAAACTTTAAAACAATTGTAAAAAAATTATGTCATAACACTGCTCAGAATATCCCGTAACTCTGTACTTTACATATCACTGTGGATGTTGTTTTTTCCCAGTTGAGGGGGAATTTTCTCTCAGATTTCTGCATAAATAATTAAACGCAGATGCTTTTCTAAATCAATAACCATTGACGTATATTCAAAAGGAATGGCTTTTCCATTTACATTAAGTTAAAGCACTCTAGGGTAGGAAACCCTAGCATCTATTTAAATGCTGAATTTTTGATACTTATGGCTATTTTTAAATCCAAGAAAGTCTGTTTTTTAAACAAAAATGCCAAAAATACGGTGTACTGTGTTTTTATACAGTTATTATGTTTTTCGGCATCAAAAACATGAAGGAAGATAGAAAAATGTCATGTCCATTCAGTTTTATTCTCGGCTCAGATAGTTGAGCCGAGGTTTATCCATCAGTGCAAGTTGTTGTTTTTATCTGTTTTACATACCATAAGGGTAATTTTTGCTTTCTTCTCCAATGACTTCGCGTACTTGCTTCAAAGCTTCAGCATAAGCCTTCAATAGTTTCAGCGTATATTTCGCACGTGCTTCAAATTCAGCATTACCACAAGCCAAATCTGTCGAAATCAGGTCTTCACTTTGGCGGAAAATTAAATGATCAGGCAGAAAACAGACGTGATTGTTCTTAAAGCCTGTCATGCGTAATTCGCTAAGAGGATAAACACCGTTCATGCTGGCGGAAACACTGGCCAATAGCGCAGGTTTATGACCCAGTTCTGTCACTGAGCAATACAACAGGAAATTTTTCAGTGCCGGCGTTGCCATACCGTGCCATTCTGGAGTAATAAAAATAAATGCATCACTTTCTCTTAGATTCGGAGCGAAAGCCTGCCAAGGATGCGATTCTGCTGATATATCCGTTGTGTAACCATCGTGAAATGGAAGCTCTACATTAGACAGGTCAAGGAGATATATATCAGTAAATCCATATTCACGACTTAATTCTTGCAAGTATGATGCAACACGTTGACTACGAGAATCCGGACGTTGACTACCAGAGATAAGGGTAAGTTTCATTGATGATTCTTTTCATCCTTTTTACTATTTTATTAGATTGTAGAGTTATTGGATTTTTGTGTCTGATTCCGGGGAATAGAAAGCCAGACAGAAACAATGATGGTGCAGGCTCCGAAAAATTGTAGCAAGGAAAATGTTTGTTTCAGAAAAACAAATCCCAGAACGCAGGCTGATAATGGACTCAGAAATCCCAAGAATGAAATGCTTACAACGGGAAGTTTTTCAATGCCACGAAACCAAATGATGTATGCTAAAACAGCACCAATCAGACACAAATAACCATAGCCGATGATATTAGTTGGTGTGAGCTGTTGTGGCACACCTTCTGTGTAAATTGCGATTGGTAGTAACATCAATCCACCCAGTGTTAATTGCCAGCCCGTAAAACTCAGTAATGATAGATTAACAGGGCGGTTCCAATACTTGGTCAGAACAATCCCCAATGCCATACAGCTACAACCAGCAAACCCTGCGATAATGCCCTGCCAGTTCAGGCTGGTGGCTGAATTCATTACTAGTAATGTGATTCCAATAAGCCCCAGTATTGCCGAAAAAAAATGTTTTCTTGTCAGTGATGTTCTTAATAAATAAGCACTTAGGAATATAACAATCACAGGCTGACAAGACATAATTAACGACGCCATACCTCCGGGAAGATACCCCGCTGCAACGAAAAGGAAATAGAAAAAAGCGCCAATGTTAAGTAACCCCAGAACGGTAAGACGCAGCCACCACATTCCTTTTGGCACGGTGCGGCAAATCAACAATAATAATATGCCAGCAGGCAACGCTCTGACGGTAGAAGCCAACAGGGGCATGTTGGGCGGTATTATTTCAGTGGCGACAATATAGGTGCTGCCCCATACGATGGGCGCTAGTGCGGTAAGCAAAATATTACTGTGTATTCTCGTTTCCTGCATGAAAATTTCCTTTTTTGAGGATTTTAACTCAATATAAAGTATCTTTATTTAAAGGTAAATTAAAATAATAGCCTAAACGATTTTTATCAAGTATCTTTTTGTTGGAATAAATTAATAGGGAAAAAGAATGAAGTACGATCACGTTGACCGTTTGCTAATACAGTGGGAACAGCAGCGTCCAGACCTCGATCCTTCACCGATGGGTGTGATTGGGAGGTTAGTCCGTGTAAACAAAATCATTGAACAGCGTCTGCAACATGCCTTTAAAGCGCATGGTTTGAGTGCCATTGAGTTTGATATTCTCGCTACACTTCGCCGTTATAACACGCCAATTACACCAACTGAGATGTATCAATCAGTTATGCTGACTTCCGGTGCAATGAGTACCCGTATTGAACATATGGTACAGCGAGGGCTAATTGAGCGTATCGCCAATGAAGAAGACCGACGTAGCTGCAAAGTTTTTCTGACTCCTGAAGGAAAAACACTTATAGATAATGCTGTCGAAAGCCATTTGGAGAACGAAAGAGCTATTCTCCAGCCATTGACGGAAGAAGAACAAGAGCAGATTACCATATTGTTACGCCATTGGTTACTCACCAATGAATCTGCGACTTGAAATGTTTCCGAGAAATGAAGATAGAAAAAAGTATCTTATTTTAAAGATATAAAAGTAGATTCAATAAAATATATCTTTAATGAAAGGCACTTAATAAAGACGGAAAATTCGCCCTGACTAATGTGTCAGGGCGAAAAGTAGGTTTAGAATTTAACGTTCACTCTAGCCCAATAAGTACGACCCGGCTCGTTTACTGGCGTATTGCCAGAATAACCAAAATTGTTACTTCCGGCTAAGTTAAGGTGCTCGCTGTAAGTTCTGTCAAAAATGTTGTCAATACCGGCGCTAACCTGAACATTTTTAGTCACTTTATAGGTGGTGTTTGCAGACAGGATAGCAAATCCGGCACTACGATCAAAATCCTTACCGACAACGTTGCCTTCATTGATTGACACTCGGTTTTGACTGCTAACAACACGAAGCAAACCGCTACTTGTCCAGTCTCCATGCTCCCAAGTCAGTCCAAATCGCGCTTCTAATGGTGGAGTTTGTGGCAATGGGCGATGATCGGAAGTATTCTTCGCCCAAGAATAAGCCAGACTTGCGTCGGTTTTCCAATGGTCGCTCAACTGATAGCTGGCACCCATTTCTCCACCCATAATAGTGGCATCTACATTATTCGCCTTATTTTTTGTCCTATCTGTTGGGGAATAGCGGAACAGGATAAAGTCATTAACTTTACCTACGTAAGCAGATACCCAACCACTAAAATATTGGCCATGATATTGCGCCCCGATATCCAACTGAGTGGTTTTCTCGGTTTTCAAATCTCTGAAGACGTTATTCCCTGATTTTGATGAGAACAGTTCCCAATAATCAGGAAAACGTTCGGTATAACCCACGCCAGCATAAAACATCAACGGTACTTCCGTCAGATTATGTTCTAGCCGAATGAAGCCAGAAGGTAGAGTGGCTGTCCGTTCTGCTGCCTTAACGTAATTATCCACGAGTACTCTATCCAGGCGAGCACCACCGATAGCTTTACTCTGTTCAGTGGCGTCCCAAGTTAACTCACTGAAAATACCATAATTACGGTAGCGAGCATCTTTCACCCAAACAGTGTCATATTTGTTTCGATGGGTATTGGACTGAGTATCTACACCGCTCTGTAACTTAAAATCTTCCCAAATCCAAGTCCCCATCATACGGCCGCCCATAGTACGGCGATCCAGTTCCATGGCACCCATTCCATGTCCACCATGTTTTCCACCACCATGGCTACCATGTCCTCCCATACTCATTGGGGAAGGGGTACGCAGGGAATAGTTGTCCATAATATGGTTGGTGTAATTGTAATAAAAATTGGTTTCAAACTTGTCGAACACGTCACTGATGTTGGACTTTTCAAAACGCACACCAAAACTTTCCCGTTTGAATTTGGAGCCATCCATACTACGTCCAGCATAACGTGCTTTTCCATCACCCTGACCAGCTGTTAACTCCAGCAAAGTATCATCATCCGGCGTCCAGCCGACTGCGATGTCGGTATTCCATTTATCCCAGCGAGAAGGTACGCGATTACTATCACCATCTTTATAATCGTTAGAGCGTGATTTATTACCGCTCAAACGCACATAGCCGAGTTCATTACCAAAACTGAGGTCAGCATTACCATCCCAACGCCCATTGGAAGCCGCTACCGTACTGATATTACCTTGAGCACCCAGTTTGTCGAACTGAGGACGGGTGCGTTCAAAACGAACCGTTCCTGCGGAGTTTCCTGCACCCCAAAGTACAGTTTGAGGCCCTTTAACCAGACTCAGAACATCATAACTTTCAGGTGAAATGTAGGAGCTTGGTGCATCCATACGTGACGGACAAGAACCCAATATTTCACCATCATCAACCAACATACGGAGGCGCGAGCCAAACATGCCACGAAATACTGGGTCACCATTAGTACCACCGTTACGAATTTGGGAAAAACCAGGAATAGTTTTCAGGTAATCCGAACCATCGCTAGCGGGTACAGGCTGACGAGGTGTTTTGGGTGAGGTAGCTATAGTGAGTGGTGAAATTGCCGGAGCGGTCACAATTATCACAGATTCTCTATCATTAACTGTCTGTGTGTCTTTTATCTCTTTGTCGTTGTTATCTTCACCTGTTGCAGCCAAGCTACTGGCAGGCATAAAGAGAATGACAGCTAAAGCGGCTGTCAGAGGTGATACGCGAAATAATTGTGTAGTAGACATAAAAAAATATCCCTTAATTAAAAACAAATCCTGTTTTTAAATTTGCTTGAAAAAATATTGACTTGCCTTACAAACAGCGTATAGCAAGGAAAATAAATGAATTATTTCAATTAAATAGATTAATTAAGGGGTGGGGCGCGCGGTTGCGATTCGCCATAAAACAGCTGAATAGCAGAACCCAAAAAAAACCGGACTGGAGGGGTGCGGGAGATAGTCAGTGCCAGCCAGATAAACGGAATAAACACCCACGTCAGCAATGGCAGGTTAATCAGAAGCTGACAATAACCACAGGCAATATCATCCATCAACCCCGTATGGGTATGGGAAGCGCCATGATGCATATCATGACCATTTACCGATGATGCGTAATGATGATTATTGCTATTTTGCATGCCAGACATTGGCATGTTGTGGTGGGCTTCGCTTTTTATGCTGTCACGCCGATGCTCCAGAGTTTTTGATACCACTGGTCCAATGAACAACATCAAAATCGCCAGTGAGGCGATCAAAGCAGGTATTCGGCGTTGTGATAGACGAAAAAGCGATAACAAGCTAATGATCCATGTCAATTCCCACGATTGGGTGTCAATCTTACTGCATTTCTTCCGGTTTTGTTAAAACATTTTTGACGGTTAATGGGGTTGTGTGAACTGGATACGAGTTGGTTGGTGATCAACGGTCTTACTCAGTAAAATTTGACTTATGAGCGGTGAAAAACACCGCTCATATTTTTCTATACTTAGAATAAGAGGAAGATCATAGAGTTGGTTAGAAGTGGTGGTTAACAGCAGCATTGTTATGTTAATAAAGTGGGTTATTCACGAACCCATAATGCTCAATAGATAATATGAAAATTCATCAACTCATGGAAGTAATTGAAAATAAATATCCTGCTGCTGAAAGTTGGGTATTTGGTGACTCAATCGAAATGTATGACAAGCTTTCTGCCTTAGTTGCCAAAGGCACTAAAACAGCAACGAGTTGTTCATATCATGCTTATAAACAGGTTAATGAAGAGATCGAAATTGGCAATGAGTATATTGTCTTAAATGGTAAAAACCTTCCGGTTTGTGTTGTTAGAGTAACTGCTGTTCATTTAACCCAATTTTCAGCAATGACAACCGAACTGGCTTGGAAGGAGGGCGAGGGTGATAGAAGTCTACATCGTTGGCGGATGGAGCATAAGTGTTCTTTTGAGCGAGAAGGAACGTTTTCTCCAGATATGGAAGTTGTTGTTATCGAGTTTGGGGTAATTGAGGTGCTATAACTGATGGAAATAACCGTGTTTTTCCCTGAATATATTGAGGCACTGAGAATTCTTTACTTGGAATCAAGAAAGGTCACTTTTACTTGGCTGAATACGGATAACTATCAACTTACTGATTTCGATAAAGATACTGAAGGTGAGATGATTTATATTGCCGTAGAAAACGGTAAGATTCTAGGTTTTATCTCTGTTTGGGCACAGAATCATTTTATCCATCATCTTTATGTTTCTACCGAATATCATCGGTGTGGCATAGGCACTCAACTACTGGATTTCGTCAAATCCAAATATCCACACCAATTAAGTTTAAAATGTTTGGTTAAAAACCATAAAGCGATTAATTTCTACGAATTCAACGGTTTTATCAAGAAAGCTAAAAGCTCAGATGGGCTAGCAGGGAATTACTATCTCATGGTTTTTTCTGATCAAAAGAGTTAGAAAGAAGAATTAAAACACCCACAGATAATTACTCATCTTATAACGACTCCGCTGGATAACTCCAGTGAAGTCGCCGTTATATTATTAGCGACAGCAACGCGATTTATCAGACCAGCTCTAACTCATTAAGCAGTTCAGCGAGCTGTTGCAAATCAGCCGCCTCTAGTGCCTTGAGCGGCAGAGATAGTCTTAAGTGAGGTTGAAATGTACTCGTATTTGTAGACTGACAGTAATTCAAATGAAAGTTAGCCCGAATATCGGAACGATAACTGGGCTAACTGACAACTTTTTTTCTACAAACAGTAGACGAAAGTAGGCTTCTCTTTTGAAAAAAATCTTGTCATTATCTGCAAACTTTCTTACTGTACTGCATAAGACATTATTTTTAATAATTTATTAGTACAAATCTTATTGTAGATAACATCTCATTAATCACGACAGTTTTTCTATCGTGCGGATACGATCATGACAAATAAATCATTTTTCTTATTAATGACTTTAACGATTGCCGTTTTTGGAGTTATTACAACGGAAGTTTCTGTTATAGGGTTACTTCCGCAATTAGAACGTCAGTTAAATATAACTCCCATTCAAGTTGGTTATTTGGTGAGTGTGTATGCAATTGTCGTTGCGATTGCCGGCCCTGTTATTACTTTACTCTTATTAAGATATAATAGAAAGTATGTTTTATTATGCATTTTATTTATCTTTATTGCATCTAACATTATTTACGCCACGGAAAATACATTTAATATAATACTGATTTTTCGGATCTTACCTGCATTAACTCATGCCCTATTTTTTTCAATAGCACTGGTTATAGCAGCAAACTCAGTACCTAAAGAGAAGAGCGCTGATGCGGTAGCGACTGTGTTTTCCGGGGTTGCACTTGGGATGGTACTAGGAATGCCTTTAAGTTCTTTTATTGCTGAATATATTTCACTCAGTGCGGCCTTTTATTTTGGTTCTGTGACATGTTTAATTGCATTTATAGGTGTTGTTTATTTTATTCCGTCATTACCTGTTAACCAACAAATTAATATACTTGAACAAGTAACTGTATTGAAAAAAACAAAGTTATGGATAAGCATTGCAACTGTTACTTTTATTTTTTCAGCTATGTTTTCTAGTTTTAGCTATGTTTTCTAGTTTTAGCTATATTTCTGATTATCTTACAAAAGTAACCTATCTCAGTAATAGTATGATTGCTATTTTCCTTATTTTATTTGGTGCTAGTGGTTATATGGGTAATTTTATCTTTAGCCGTCTATTACAAAAAAACACAGTTAGAACTACCTATGCTTATACATTTTTATTTATTTTGGTCTATTTATTAGTGTGGCTATTGGGTTTTTCACCTTTTGTAATGGTACTATTGATTATATTTTGGGGTATTTTTCACTCATCGGGGTTAATCGTCAGTCAAACATGGTTAATGCATGAAGCAAGTGAAGCGCCTGAGTTTGCCAACAGCCTATATATCGCTTTTTCTAATTTAGGAATAACCTTAGGCGCAATGGCTGGTGGATTTGTTATATCACACTACGGTGTACATTCAATTGTACTGACGGGAATTCTGTTTTTAATATTTTCTTTCTTCAGTATTTACATAAAAAATCGTGCAACGGTAGCCAACCAAACCTCAGATAAAACGATTATTTAATAATTCATTATTATTCATCCAATAAACCTTTTTCTGCTGCTGCAACAAGAGTATCGACAACATAACGTAACGTATCTTCGGCAGCAGATGACGGTTTTTTGGCCAAATGGCGCTGATTGGTACTTCAGCCCCCGAATATTCAGGTAAAACAGTTTTTAATTCACCACTTTTTAGGTATCGATTCACCATCCATAGTGGCAATTGTGCCAATCCACAACCCGCTAACACAGCAGTAAGCATTGCATCACCATCCGCCAATTCGTAAGTAGGTGGAGGCGTAATATTTTTGTTATTACTATTCGTTATTCTTAAACACCAGTGGAAGGGCTGATGACGCCGAAACCCGACAATACAATGATGTTGATTTAGTTCATCAGAACTTGTAGGTATTCCTCGACGTTGTAAATAGTCTGGAGTAGCGCAAATTACTAATTTTTGGGTCGTGAGGCGTCTAGCAATCAAACCACTACTATCTGCTAATTCACCAATACGGATCACTAAATCGATACCGTCCTCAATCACATCAACAAACCGCTCGCTAAAAGAGACTGACAATGTGAGTTCAGGGTATTCCTTAGTGATATTTAACAAGATAGGAAGAATGCGTTGGCGTCCAAAAGCAGCAGGGAGATCAATACGTAATCGACCTATTGGTGAAGTGATATGAGAAGCTATCCCCGCTTCGGCTTGTTCTAAAATCGCTATCGCATTTTGGCAACTTTGCAGAAAAATATCACCTTCAGGAGTTAGACTCAAGCTTCTTGTAGAACGCTGAAAAAGCTTAAGCCCCAATCGTTCTTCAAGGCGATTTAGACTTTTTCCAACCGCAGATTTCGTCAGTCCAAGTCGTTCAGCCGCAGCAGTAAAACTGCCTAATTGTGCTGTCATCACAAAGGCAATAATTCCACTAAAATGATCGTTTTTACGCATATCTCAGTAAATCCAGTGGTGAAAGTATCTCGTCAGGAAGATGGCAAAAATTCTGGATCATATAGTCATACATATCGGTTCCTTTTTGTTGTTTTAATCCAACTTCATAACTTTTGGACAGCCGACGTCATGCAATACGTCCATCTCATCAGCTCAGGTCTGAGATCATACATTTAATAAGGAGGAAACTATCCTTATTCATCCGTGGTATATTCCCTATCGCAGACTTTAACATTTTTTTAGGATTTTTCGTAATGCCATGGACATTTTCACATCCAGCAGCCGTTTTTCCTTTGAAGAGTTTTCCGGGGGGGAGGTTGTTAAATTTGCCTGCGCTAATTACTGGCAGTTTGTCTCCTGATTTCTTTTACTCTGTTGGGTTATATGATGTTGCAACGGTTGCGCATCACTTACCCGGATGGTTTTATACCGCATTTCCTTTATGTTTATTGATATTTTTGATTGTACGTCTATTGTCATATCCTTTATCCGTCCTTTTTCCAATATCCTTTGCTCGTTATGAAAAACCAGACTATAAGGACAGAGTTGCTTTTGTGTTGTCGTTATTTATAGGAGCTGTAACTCATATTGGCTGGGATGCATTCACACATGATAAAGGTTTTTTTGTCGAGCTAATTCCTCTACTACAGTTCCGCGTTTTTCATTCCATTACCAACGGGCAGGGGATAAGTATATATAAAATACTACAGCATCTCAGTTCGTTATTAGGATTATTGTACCTCACCATGAAGTACTGGCGATATCAGAAAAAATTGGATCTAAGCGTTCAAAAAATGAACAAAAGAAAACTTTACCATCTGATTGGTATTGGGTTTATCTCAGGTTTTTTAACATGCCCTTTAGCATTATTTTTATCCTGGGAAGTATCGGGGATAAATATGAGCAGGTTTATTTTTAAGGAACTTACTCTATCTGTACCAGTCTTTTTTATTATTCTGGTATTTATTTCGCTATGGATAAGGTATTACTTTTCGAAGATTAAACCTGTTCAATCAAAATCTATTGGCATTCCAATAGACAACACATAGTAATTGTTTATGTACAGTTTCAATTCAAGAATAAAACCAGCGATTCTCGTTCTGTATCAGTGTCACAACAAGAGATAGCAGCCAAGCTGCTGCTTGCTGGGGAGATATTAAATTCCTCTGATAAGATAGGTGAAATTTGATCGATATAACTTATTTAACATAATATAGATTGTGCGAACCAATGTAGAGTTTCAATGGCATGATAGTGATTCCTCTATAGTTGCAGAGTTTCAGGATTTTTGTCATTGTTAATCTGACACTAAAAAAACAAAATGTTAATAGTGGATAAAGAATTCACTCATTGACTAATGACGAAGAACTTTTTCTACTGATATGAAATTAATGGTAACAATTGGTAACGAAGAGGATGACTATGATTGTTTTTGTGACAGGAGCCACTTCCGGTTTTGGTGAAGCTATTGTGCGGAGATTCATTAAACACGGTTCTGTAGTCATTGCTACGGGACGCAGGCAGGATCGATTGGACAGGTTAAAAACCGAATTAGGCGAAAATTTCCACCCCATTCAACTTGATGTGAGAGATCGTAACGCAATAGAGAAAGTTGTACAGGAACTGCCTGATGTACTTCGAAATGTTGATGTGTTAGTTAATAATGCGGGGTTAGCATTAGGACTAGAACCTGCTCATAAAGCAAACCCAGATGATTGGGAAACAATGATTGATACCAATACTAAAGGGTTGGTGAACATGACACGCGCCCTGCTGCCTAATATGGTACAAATCAATCATGGACACGTTATCAATATTGGTTCTACAGCAGCAAACTGGCCATATGCCGGTGGTAATGTATACGGTGCGACTAAAGCATTTGTTAAGCAGTTCAGTTTAGGATTACGGGCTGATTTACAAGGCAAGAATATTAGAGTGACAGATATTGAGCCTGGGCTTGTTGGCGGAACAGAGTTTTCTCAAGTACGCTTTAAAGGTAATGATGAAAAAGTCAGCAAAACTTACGACGGTGCTGAGGCTCTCACTCCTGATGATATCGCAGAGGCCGTTTTTTGGGTTGCAACCCTGCCTTCTCGCGTCAATATTAATACATTGGAAATGATGCCAGTTTGCCAGTCATTTGCAGGCTTAAGTGTGCATAGAAATTCGTAATTGTCTTTTGATGAACTGTTAACTTTATAAGTGTTATTTTTATCCCAAATACAAGTTGTGTTCAAAATACACTATTATTCTGGGGTAACTTTAATTGATAGTTTTGTGACAGAGGTTTAAATATGAATGTCCATAATTCTTTGATAGCTAAGACTGTTTCTGCGGTTGCTCTGTTGTTGCCATTATTGTGGCAAACTCCAGCATTTTCTGCGCCTTGTACATCGAGTAGTACTTGCGTAACCATTAATGGGGGCGGTGAGAATTCGATGAGCAAAGAAATGGCTCGTCAACAAAAAGAAGAATGGAATGAACAGGGAAGCCTTCGCAAAAAAATTAACAAACGTGAAGAAAAACAGTTTGATAAGTATGAGGTGGACGTTGATAATCGAGATGCCTGTTTGAAAAGTACCAACGTGAATGCTTATTGGGAACCCAATACAAAACGTTGTCTGGATCTCAATACAGGTCTTCCGATCAAACCTTGATAGACCAAACACCGACATCAATAAATAAGGAGATGATGGTGAAAAAGATCCTACTGACTGGTGCCTTGTTTTTTGCGCTTGCTCCCTTTGCAGTACAAGCCTCACAAAAGACAACATGTGAAAGCCTGAGAGAAATAATTTCGCAAAAGATCATTGATAATCATGTCTCTAAAGAAGATTTTAGGCTTGAAGTTGTTCCTAATGATCAAGTTGTAGAAGGCTCTGGGAAAGTTGTCGGTAGCTGTGATTATGGAAAACAGAAAATCGTCTATATCCGTCTTTCCCACACTACAGGTTCTCACGCTACTAGCGATGCAAAAGAAGCTCAAAAATGAGAAATTATTAAAATTAAACTGGGGAGCATGTCTGGCTCCCCTTTTCTAATGATTAGTTATCAAACTTGAATATTGCTGAAACATCCAAATAGCAAGATAAATCTCTTTCTTCAGGCCTCAAAAGATAAGGAATTTCGCCAAGTTGTGGTGCCGGTATATGATACCGTAACCTATCCAGTGTCTTGGCATAGTGCGCAAGCCCAGGGTTAATACGGTTAGCTATCCAGCCAATCAGTGGGACACCATCATTGATAATAGATTGGGCGGTCAGGATGGCATGACTGACGCATCCCGCCTGAATCCCTACGACTAAAATAACAGGCAGCTTTTCTTGTACCACCCAGTCTGAGTAGAATGAGTCATCTTGTAGCAATAAACGCCAGCCACCATTACCTTCGATAATCACACGATCGGCTTTTTGGCTTAAATTTTTCAGGCTTTTTGTCATTTGAACAAAATTAATCTGGTTCCCTTCTTCATAATTGCTTTCCCAAATAATAGGATTAATCTCTTCATAAGAGACTTGAACCGGTGAAGATTTATGTATGACTAAGGCATCATGATTACGTATTCCCTCCGGTGTTTCTTGTTTCTCTGTCGCGATGGGTTTATATCCCACGGCGGTTGTTCCTTCACGATTAAATACTTGTAGTAATGCACGGGTAACAACTGTTTTACCAATGTTGGTATCCGTGCCTGTAACAAATAAGCGCGTTAACATAAATTCATTTTTCCATAATGACAGAAGACCGGTTGCTCTTTAGCGAGCAGACTTAAAGTTTAGGATATGTGTTTGAGATAGGGATTGCGTTAGCGCAATGTTTTGCCTGATGTGCTCTATCCTTGCATGAGTTCGATCAGTAACTCACCACTATATAGAGATTGTTTAATCAATGATGCCGCTGGCAGTGTCCCGGTATTGTCAAATTGGGTGGCAACAATATTAACCTGTTGGCTATAGCCAGGGAGAGAAAGTTGGGCTATCTGTTGTTGAATGGCAGGATAGAGAATGTTCTGTGCACCATTTAGTGGGGAACCGATCAAGATTTTCTCTGGGTTGAATATATTAACCATAATAGCCATGATGCGCCCGATTCGTTCTCCGACATCATGAATGATGTTTGTTGCCAGAAGATCGCCTTGATTCGCCGCTTGACAAAGTGAATCAATTGTCAATGGTGATATTGAATAAAGTAGTGAGTCAGGATGGTTTTCTGCCAGGCGATGAACTTTCACCAAGATGTTTTTTATTCCGACAACGGTTTCCAGACAACCTGTATTACCACAATAACAACGTTCACCATCAGGATCGACTTGAGTATGCCCTATTTCCACAACGCTATGGTTTCCGGCATGAAGCATCTGCCCCGCTGTAATAACCCCTGCCCCTACATTATCGTCAATGACGATCTGGATAATGTTCTGGCAGTTTTCACCCGCACCATATAAAGATTCCGCGATTGTCCATGCGGTTATGCTATGTTGCAGAAACGTCGGTAACCCAGTACGCTGATGCAAGAATGTGCCAAGTGGGATATTTTGAATATCATAATACGGTGAACTGTGAATAATCCCACTGTTGGGATCGATAATCGCATTGGTGGTAATACTAATGGCCGTCAGGCGTTCAAGACAAGATTGATGTCGAAAGAAGAAATCATCAATTTCATCAACGATACAATCCAGAAAAGATTGATTAAGGGAAAATGAGAACGGTCGTTCTTCTTCAATTCTCAAGTTATTACTTAAGTCACGAAGACCAAAGACAACACTTCCTTTGTTAATGCGTATGCACAGGAATTGCCACCCTTTACTATCGATTTTCAACCCTACAGCGGGACGTCCTCGAAAACTCAGATCGGGAAATTCTGCTTCTTTTATCAGATGAGCATCAATCAGTTCCCGTGTAATCTTTGTAATACTTGCGGGAGCCAGTTGAGATTTTTTAGAAAGTGCGATACGTGAGATTGGCCCATATTGATCAATTAACCGATAAACCAGACCAATATTGGTCTGTTTAATCTGGTCAATGTGTCTCGGCTGAATATCGACACTCACTTCACCTCCCGTTATTTAATTTGTGACTCTAAATAATGAGTAACGATTATGTCCCTGTTTAAATTAGAAGATATCCGTTTACAATAGAAATGTGATCGTTCACACGAACTTCTCGTGATTATTACGATTAATTAACAAATTTCATCAACAATGTTTGAAATTAAGAGATTGGTTAATCGGTCTACTGCTGCGCTATTCTGTCGATTCTTGTGATTGACCAACCAGACTTCGGAGCAGGCAGGTGCATTTGCTAAATGGAGATATTGAACACCATCGATCTTCATCCGGGTAAATGATTCCGTTATTATACTGATCCCTAACCCCGCAGCAACTAATCCAAGTATTGTCATTGCTTCCCCCGCTTCCTGTGAAATCATAGGAGTGACTCCAGCATTGGCTAGCAGAGAAATAATTTCATCATACAAGGCTGTTCCTACATCACGCTCAAAAAATACGAGTGGATAGCCAGATAACATTTCCAAACTGATACCTTCGTCAGCATAATTCAGCAGGGGATGCCCATCATATACCGCTAGCATAAAGCGTTCGCTGAAAAGTAATCGATGCTCTAAGCTATCAGGCAATAACGTATTCCGCATAATCCCGATATCAATTCTACCTGTCTGCAAAGGTGCTATTTGCTGTTTAGTGTTCATTTGATGCATATGAATGGCTACGTCAGAATAATGTTCACGGAATTGACGTAAACTAAGAGTAACCTTACGCATGAAGGGTGTGGTGGATGTAAAGCCGATAGATATTTCTCCCAGTTCACCTTGCTGCATTCTGGCGGCTTTAGTTGCTGCTGCATCTACTTGGGTAAGTATCTGGTATGCCTCCTTAAGAAACATGTTTCCAGCGGGAGTAAGACTGACATTGCGGTTATTACGCGCCAGTAACTGTGCCTTGATCCTTGTTTCAAGAGCGTGAATTTGTTGGCTTAATGGCGGTTGTGAGATGTTTAATCGTTCCGCTGCACGCCCAAAATGCAATTCTTCCGCAACAGCAATAAAATAACGTAAGTGCCTTAATTCAATGTTTATACTCATCACTTATCACCATATTAATACTTTAAACATATCATTCATGATGATTAATATATTAGACAAAATATTCATGAATTCCTATTCTTGATCAAAATCAAATCGCTAGCATTTTTACATAAATTAAGGAAGTAACGTGAATACAGCCCCAAGCGTCAGTGAAGAATCAGCAGTTCCTGACGTTGAAAGTGATGTTAAAATCAATCAACGACGTGAAAAAGAACAACGCTATATTCAACGAGATGATGCCGTATATCTTCGTGTTACCCTATCCTTCTTTGCCGTAGGACTAGCAACATTCGCGTTACTTTACTTTGTTCAGCCTATATTGCCCATCTTATCAGAGGAATTTAATGTTTCCCCAGCAAGCAGCAGCTTAGCGCTATCTCTATCCACCGGTATGTTATCTCTTGGCTTATTGATAACCGGTCCTTTATCAGATGCTCTTGGCCGTAAAAATGTCATGGTAATGTCATTGGCTACTGCTGCCATTTTTACACTCTTGAGTACAGTAGTGACAAGCTGGAATGGGCTTTTGGTTGTCCGTGCACTAATTGGGTTGTCATTAAGTGGTGTTGCCGCTGTTGCAATGACCTATTTAAGCGAAGAGATTCATCCCAGTTATGTTGCGTTGTCTATCGGGCTTTACGTCAGTGGAAATTCATTGGGAGGAATGAGTGGGCGTTTGATTACAGGTGTGATTGCGGATTATTTTCCTTGGCGGTTCGCTGTCATTTTATTGGGTTCATTTGCACTAATTTCAGCTATTGCATTTTGGAAAATGTTACCACCCTCTAAAAATTTCAGATCAAGTTCATTAAAACCCAAGACCTTGTTTATCAATCTAAAATTGCATTTTCGTGATCAAGGCCTACCTTTATTGTTTGCTGAAGCTTTCTTATTAATGGGCTGCTTTGTCACTATGTTTAACTACATTGGTTATCGGCTATTGGGTGCACCTTACCATTATAATCAAACTATTATTGGATTATTGTCGATAGTCTACTTAACCGGCACTTACAGTGCGACAAAAGCCGGTATTTTGACAAATAAATATGGACGTGGAAAGGTGCTGCTGGTTGCGATCAGTATGATGTTGATTGGTGGTTTCATTACGATATGTTCTTCTATTTGGACAGTTATGCTTGGCATGATGGTGCTAACTACAGGGTTTTTCGCTGCTCATTCGGTTGCTAGTGGATGGGTCGGATGGCGAGCTAAGCGGGCTAAAGCTCAGGCATCGTCTCTTTATTTATTCTGTTATTACGCAGGCTCCAGCGTTGCTGGAACATTAGGTGGTGTATTCTGGCTGTATTTTCAATGGAATGGTGTAGCCATATTTATGTCATTACTAACAACCATTGCACTGTATTTAGGTTTAAAACTCAAAAAACTTGAAAAATGATAAAATAAAATTGCCGGTATCCATAAATATATTCCGGCAATTTTTCACCAGATAAAGTCTAACTTCATTAAATTGTTTTACCCTTTCACTTTAATAATAAGAATGAATCGGTAATGAGTTAATTTTTACTAAATGCCCATCAACCATCTCAATATAATTTTCTCTTTTTAACGATGATAATACACGTTGTATACAGCTGCGTGAAAGCGTACATCTTTGTTCTATATATTTGATGACAGATGTGTTTTCGTGAAATTCAGCAGGCAGAGTTATAAGTCGTGATAATAGACTGCACACAACTTCTTTGGCACCAGGACGAAAAATACTGACATCTCTTGCATACAAAAAAGCCATCTTGTATGAAATTATCCTCATCCATTCTCTATAAAGATCATGTTTTTTTATAGCATTAAAAGCATTAATACGAGGGAGTTGATATAGCCTGCAATGAGGTCCAAGTTCAATAGAATAATAGACATCAGAGCCAGAGTAAAAAGATAACCCTATAATATAAGGTGAAAAAACCGTTGCAATGATTAAACCATCATCTACCCTTCGTATATTTACATACCCCTGCTGCAATAAAAAAAGTTTAGCGAATTCATTTTCAACTCTAAGCAATTTACCTTGTGTCGGTAAATCAGAAGCAATTAATTCAGAATACGGTAATAGCGTATCAACCACTTTTTCAAAGGAATTCACTGGTTTGACTAATTTTTTCATCTTAAACAACCCTGGTGCTGTGTTTGCCCCCACTTTATCAACGATATAAAGTGAACAGTTTTTCTTATATGTGTTACATGAATATTTATTGAGACTTTTTAGAAAATCAGTAATTCCTTTTTGATTTTTATCACAACAGTGAAATGTTTCGCAACAGACGTTTTTCTTTTTGTTGTTTATTAGGCTTTTTTGTATGTTTTGTTGAAGATCTGCTCCTTTTGTTGTTATACTAATATGTATGTTGTAACTAAATATAGTTTGTAAACGCCACATCGTCTATCGCTGAGAGTCCTTATGAATAAATACTTTTCAATAGAATCACTTACGTCCAGCTTCAAAAAACAGGAAGAAAAATTGGCTGAACTCGTTAGGTTATTAATGGACTATCCGCTCATTGATGCGCGGGTGTTTGAATTACCTCAAATTGAAAAAGGCGAAGAACATGAGCAGATTACTGAAATTGCAGTCAATCCATTACAGGGAAATAACGCTCTCAACTTAGGACTACATTTCTACCAAAAGCTATTCATACACCATAACCACCCCAATATCAGCAGCAAAGCTGCAAGTCGGTTACCTGGTGCGTTATGTTTTTCTGTTAGCCACCAGCAATATAAAACAGCGATGAGCGTCATCAATGAAGTTAACCAGCTTAAAGCCGAACTGGAAAATATCGTCACCAAAGAGTCAGGCGTCAACAAAGAACAAAGATTTGAATTTGTCCATGATCATCTACGCGGTTTAATCACCCTGAATGCCTACCGCACTATTACTCCCCTTGTAAATCCAGACTCTATCAATTTTGGTTGGGCTAATAAGAACATCATTAATAAAATAACCAAGCAACAAGTTCTTGAACAGTTGGAAAAAAGTTATAATTCTGGACGAGCGGTTCCTCCCTACTCTAGCGATCAATGGGCGGCATTGGTTGCATTAGAAATTACGGATATTAAGAAATTATCTGATGACGTAATATTAAAAATCAAACGACCTGTCAAAGTTCAACCCATTACCCGCGTTTGGTATTCAGAATTGCAAAAACAGGTACAATATGCCTGTCCATTGCCAATTATTGCTTTTTATACAGACGATTGTGAAATAAAACCGAAGATAGGTACATTATCAAATTATAATGCCAACGCCATCAAACACCGATATAAACCCAAAGCCAAACCACTTGAATTAGTTATCCCACGCTTACATCTTTATCGGGAAATATAAAGCAAAAAACCGGGGGATTTCTCCTCCGGCTTATATCGTCAGTGACTTAATTTTGTCACTGGGTAGTCAGAATTACTTCATGCTACCGACCATATCTTCTGGACGAACCCATGCGTCAAATTCAGCATCGGTTAAATAACCCAGTTGCATCGCTGACTGCTTCAGCGTCAGACCATCTTTATGTGCTTTTTTAGCAATCTCTGCGGCTTTATCATAACCAATATGGGTATTCAAAGCCGTTACCAGCATCAGAGATTCGTTCAGCAATTGAGTAATACGATCATGGTTAGGTTCAATACCAACAGCACAATGATCATTGAAACTACGCATACCATCCGCTAACAAGCGAATTGATTGCAAGAAATTATCGATCACCATCGGACGGAATACGTTCAGCTCAAAGTTACCAGATGCTCCGCCAATATTAATTGCCACATCGTTACCCATCACTTGTGCACACAGCATTGTCATAGCTTCGCACTGAGTCGGATTCACTTTACCCGGCATAATTGAGCTACCTGGCTCATTTTCAGGAATGGAAATTTCACCAATACCACAACGAGGGCCAGAAGCTAACCAGCGAACATCATTAGCAATTTTCATCAGAGATGCAGCCAAACCTTTCAATGCTCCATGTGAATGAACTAATGCATCACAAGTTGCCAGTGCTTCAAATTTATTTGGGGAAGTAACGAAAGGTTGGCCAGATAATTCAGAAATTTTCTTCGCAACGCGAACGGCATATTCAGGGTGCGTATTCAGACCTGTTCCTACCGCTGTACCGCCAAGAGCCAATTCACATACATGAGGAATACTATCTTCAATATGTTTCAGGTTATGAGTCAACATTGCCGCCCAACCGGAAACTTCCTGACCCAGAGTCAGAGGAGTCGCATCTTGCAGGTGAGTACGACCAATTTTTACGATATCTTTAAATGCTGCCGCTTTATCTGCCAGGGTTTTTTGTAATGTTTTCAACTCAGGCAGTAGCTGCTCACTCAATCCAATAACTGCTGCAACATGCATGGCTGTTGGAAAAACGTCATTGGAACTTTGGCTTTTGTTAACATCATCATTGGGATGAATCAGACGTTCATTACCCCTCTGACCGCCAAGGATCTCACTACCACGGTTCGCCAACACTTCATTCATATTCATGTTGCTTTGAGTTCCCGAACCAGTCTGCCAGATAGCAAGAGGGAACTCTGTTGGGTGTTTGCCTTCCAGCACCTCTTTCGCCGCAGCAATAATTGCATCACTACGTTCTTTAGGCAAAAGCCCCAGATCCATATTGACACTGGCCGCAGCCTGTTTAGTCAATGCAAGAGCATGAATCAGCGCAACAGGCATTTTTTCCTGAGAAATGCGGAAATGCTCCAGTGAGCGCTGAGTTTGCGCTCCCCATAATTGGTCAGCAGGTACTTCAATAGGCCCCATTGAGTCTTTTTCAATGCGAGTGGCTGCCATTACTATCTCCTTAGCACACAGAATAATTGAATACGCCGGATCAAAATTTGCAGATAAATTAGTCGGCATTCTATTATCATGCCATAAAGTTATTATCCATAATGCGACCCAATCGTGTTTATTGTATTGTTGTCATATAAATAAGTTTAGTTTTTTATTATAGGAAGTCTTGCCATGCTGAAAATGACCAACCAGATCCAACATTATGACTGGGGTAGTAAAACCGCCCTGACGGACATCTACGGTATTAAGAATCCAAATAATCAGCCAATGGCAGAACTATGGATGGGTGCACATCCGAAATGCAGTTCTCAGGTCACAGATCCCGAAACAGGTGAGATCATCGCATTGAATGCACTAATAGCCCAAGAGCCAGGAAAATATCTTGGGGAAAAAGTGTTTGAACAATTCCAGCGGTTACCATTCTTGTTCAAAGTATTATGCGCAGCCCAGCCACTTTCCATTCAAGTACATCCGGACAAATCATCAGCAGAAACAGGATTTGACCGAGAAAATGCAGCGGGTATTCCTTTAAATTCACCCCAGCGCAACTACAAAGATGATAATCATAAGCCTGAATTGGTGTATGCCCTGACTCCGTTCAAGGCAATGAATGCCTTTCGGCCTTTATCAGACATTGCTCAATTACTTGGCCATGTTTCTGCTGCACATCCCGATATTCAGGCATTTATCCATAATCCGACTGAATCGCATCTATCGTTTCTCTTTTCCCAGTTGCTGACTATGCAAGGCGAACAAAAACGTTTGGCGATCGCCGTTTTGAAATCAGTGCTGAACAATCGAGAGGGAGAACCTTGGGATACCATCAGAAAAGTGGCTGCCTTTTATCCCGATGATAATGGTTTATTTACCCCCCTGCTGCTTAATATAGTTGAACTGAAACCAGGCCAAGCTATGTTTCTCTATGCCCGTACACCTCACGCTTATCTCGAAGGTGTGGCCTTAGAAGTCATGGCTAATTCAGACAATGTTCTGCGCGCCGGCTTAACCAGCAAACATATTGATGTTGCCGAATTGATGGCTAATCTGGATTTTGTTTCCAAACCCGCAGATACTCTACTGACTCTCCCAAAACAGGAAAAAGATGCTCTGAATTACCCTGTTCCTGTCAATGATTTTTACTTTTCTGTTTATAATGTTTCAGAACAGCCAATAACACTGGAAAATGATTCTGCTTCAGTTCTATTTTGCTTTGAAGGTCAAATAATTATCAGCTCGGATGAACAGCAACAACAATTGAGATTATTCTCAGGTGAATCAGTTTTCTTATCTGCTATAGAAAAAAACTTGACTGTTCATGGTAATGGGAAAATTGCTAAAGTATCTAATTAATGAGTTTAGACCCATATCGATATTAAAGACAGAACGCATACTTCCATAATGTTGTATGCATAAAAAGGATGGAATTTCCACATGAAAAAATCGTTAGTAGCTGTAGGTGTTATTGTTGCGTTAGGTGCAGTATGGACTGGCGCATCATGGTATACAGGGAAACAAATTGAAGGCCGCCTGAATAACATCATTAAGACTGTAAACACTCAACTTGCAAAATCATTTCCAGAAAGTGCTATTGAATTGCAAACGAAAGATTTTCAACGTGGAGTATTCAGTTCTGATGTCCGCTTGATCCTCAAAATCAAAGATGGCGTGAAAAATGCGGACATCAAACCAAATGAAGAAATTATCTTCAAATCCAGTATAGGGCATGGCCCGTTACCCATTTCTGACCTGAAAAAATTTAATCTGGTTCCAAAAATGGCATCTATCCATTCAGAGCTAGAACAGAGCAAAGTAACAAAAACCTTATTTGAAGCTACCAAAGGTAAATCCCTGCTCACCATGGAAACCAAAATAGGTTATAGCAGTAGCCTTTCTACTAATATTGATTTTATTCCTGTTGATTACACAGCGAAAAATGGCAATAAGCTGGTCTTTTCAGGTGCAAAAATCGATGCTGAAATTGCCCGTGATTTAAGTAATTTCAAATTTAATGTGAACAGCGATAGGCTGATTTTCAGTTCTCCTTCCAAACACGAAGAACTGACTCTTAAAGGCGTTGGCTTTAAGGGTGATAACAAAAAAGGTAAATTTGACCTGTATCTTGGTGATCAAAATTATAATATTGATGAAATCACCTTGAGTTCAACGAGTGATGACAGCTTCTCTCTCAAGGGAATGAAAATAACTTCTAAGGTAGGAGAAACGGACAAGAACCTGAATCTGAATGTCTCTTATGGCATTGATGGCCTCAAACTCAAGAACATGGATCTTGGCTCAGGTCAATTGGTTATCGGTATGAATAATCTGGATGGTCAATCAATCCGTAAATTTAGTCAGGCTTATAACGATGCCACGGCAAAATCACTAACTTCAGAGGCTCTATCTACCGATTCGGTGTCTAATAAAGTTATCGAAAACGCACATCTGCTGTTTAATAATAGTCCGCAATTCAGCCTTGAGCCGATGACATGGAAAAACAGTAAAGGCGAAAGCTCGGTAAACTTCAAACTCGCATTGAAAAACATACCAGAAAATAAAGACTCGCTGATCTCCATGGGACCGGAAGAAATGATCCGTACCCTCCTTCAAGAGCTATCTTTGGATGTTAAGATACCCAAACCTATGTTGATAGAATCCATCACCCAAGCAAAAATACTTGATGGAAAAACGAAAGAAGCCGCAGAAGCCGAGGCAACTCAAGAAGTACAGATGATAGCCAGCCAAGGTGTTTCGTTTAAAATCCTCACCGATGACAATAACGTGATTGGCCTTAAACTCCACTATGCCAGTGATAAAGTTGAATTGAATGACAAAAAATCCGACTTGCATCAATTCTTGCTTGATAATCACTTAATCGGCTCCTAATATGGCAGACAGACCCGTTTGATTATATATACGAGATCGCAAAAACTTCGATAGTACTTTCATTTTCTTGCCAGTCAATGTGTTGACTGGCTTTTTTGTATATATCTATTTGATAATAAGGATAAAAAATGATTGATATACGGCTTCCATTGACCGATTTACACCGTCACCTTGACGGCAACATTCGTCCTGAAACCATTCTGGAACTCGCCCGTCAGTATAATATCCCGTTACCGGCTTATGAGCTGGAAGCATTGCGTCCTCATGTCCAGATTACTGAAAACGAACCCAATCTTATCAGCTTCCTGCAAAAACTGGATTGGGGGGTAACGGTACTCGCAGATTTAGATGCCTGCCGCCGCGTTGCCATTGAAAATGTTGAAGATGCAGTCAATGCTGGGCTTGATTATGCAGAACTGCGTTTCTCACCTTACTACATGGCGATGAAACATCAGCTCCCTGTTGAAGGAGTGGTTGAGGCCGTAATTGATGGTGTTCACTCTGCCAGTCAGCAACTTGATGTTCAGATCCGGCTGATCGGCATTCTAAGCAGAACGTTTGGCGAAAAGGCCTGTACTCAGGAACTGTCTGGCCTTCTCGCTCATAAGCAACACATTACAGCGCTGGATCTGGCCGGTGATGAGCTTGGCTTCCCTGGTTATTTGTTTGAGCAGCATTTTATCCAAGCACGTGATGCAGGTTGGAACATTAGTGTACATGCTGGAGAAGCTGCTGGTGCAGAAAGTATTTGGCATGCTATTCGTGAATTGGGAGCAACCCGGATTGGTCACGGCGTGAAAGCAATTACCGATCCCGCATTGATGGATTACCTGGCAAAACACGGCATCGGTATTGAATCTTGTCTGACATCGAACCTACAAACCAGTACAGTAAATTCCCTGTCAACCCATCCACTGAAACAATTCCTTGCTCATGGCATTCTGGCATCAATCAATACAGATGATCCAGCGGTTGAAGGGATCGAAATTCACCACGAATATAACGTTGCTGCTCCTGCAGCTGGGTTATCACCCGAACAAATCCGACAAGCACAGATTAATGGGTTGAAAACTGCATTCCTCAGTGAAGCAGAAAAACAAGCGCTGAAAACCAAGGCTGCAAATCGCTAGAAGACTGCTAAAAAGCAGTCTTTATTGAGAAGGCAGAAAATTAATCTGCCTTTTTTGGACGCCTTGCATAACGCCGGGCAAGTACTGCACAAACCATCAATTGAATCTGATGAAAAATCATCAACGGTAGCAGCATCACACCTACCATTGGAGCAGGAAACAATACATTAGCCATCGGTACACCATTGGCGAGGCTTTTTTTAGAGCCACAGAAGACAATAGTAATTTCATCTTCTTTACTGAACCCAAACAAACGCGAGCTGTATACATTAATCATCAATATCATAGTCAATAAAACACAGCACACGACGCCAATAATCATAAGCGAGTAAGCATCAATTTTATGCCAGATACCCTCCACCACCGCCTCACTGAATGCAACATACACCACCAGCAAAATAGAAGATCGGTCAGTAGAGTTGACTAATTTTTTATGTTTTTCCACCCAACTGGCAATTAATGGGCGCGATAGATGCCCGACAATAAATGGCACCATCAGTTGCAGGATAATATCTTTTATTGCTTTCCACGTATCAGTATGACCATCATTAGTCTGAATCAACAAGCCGACCAATAATGGAGAAACAAACACCCCCAACAAACTGGAAGCCGAAGCACTGCATATGGCTGCTGCGACATTGCCCTTTGCTACCGAAGTAAAGGCGATAGCAGATTGCACAGTAGCAGGCAAAGCGCAAAGATAAAGAAATCCCATATAGACCGTTGGCGACAGCCATTCCGGTACAATAAAATACAGCCCCATTCCCAATATCGGGAACAAAACAAAGGTACTCAAGAAAATCACCAGATGCAGCCGCCAGTGCCCAATTCCCGCTAAAATCGCACCACGGGACAGTTTGGCTCCATGCATGAAAAACAGAAGTGCAATAGCCGCGGTCGTCAAATATTGAAACCACTTCTTCGATTCTCCTTCACAGGGGAAAAGCGTTGCGATGATCACTACTGTAATTAGTGTTACCAGAAAAGGGTCGATTCTTAACTTCTGCCACCAGCTCATCACTATTGTTCCCCTTGCTCTATCATTCCCAGTCGATAAGGATCGTGCGTTGCTCTTTTGCCGATTTTTCACCGGCTTCAATCAGTTTCATGATCAAAATAGCCTCGTCTGCCGTCACAGGGTTGGATTTCCCAGCCACAATAGCATCACGGATAGCCGCATAATATGCTCCATAATTGCCCGGTAGAGTCGGAATAATTTGCGTTATCAAATCGTCTCCTTGTGACATTGTCACGCTTCCATCACGTATATCGTATCCCCAATCAGTCCGTGGTGGTCTTTCCCCTGCTTTCAAGCGCTCTTCTTGTGTGTCCAAACCATACTTCACATAACTACCTTCCATACCATGCAGTATATAAATCGGAGACTCTGCCGCTGCGACTGTTGTTGCATGCAATACAACGTTCAAATCTGGATAATTCAACTGAGCATGAAAATAATCCACCGCCTCGGCATTAGGACGAATCATACCTAAATTCACGGTGATAGCATGTGGCTTACCAAAGAGTTGAACCGCCTGATCCAATAAATGAGGCCCCAGATCGTACCAAATTCCTCCACCAGCTCCCGCAGCTTCCCGCCAGCGCTGACGAACCACCGGACGGTAGCGGTCAAAGTGGGATTCATAATATTTCAATTTTCCCAATCGATTTTCTTGAATCAATGACTTAACTGTTAAAAAACCGGCATCCCAACGACGATTATGGAAGACAGACAGCAACAAGTTAGCCTCTTCCGCCTGCTCCTTAAGTGCTTCTGCTTCTTCTACTGTGATGGTGAAAGGTTTATCAACTACGACATGTTTACCGGCTGCTAGCGCTTTCTGTGCCAATGGATAATGAGTATCATTGGGCGTTGGGATCACAATCAGGTCAATATTTGGATCACTGAATAATGCTTCCGGCGAGGAAACTACAGTAACAGTCGGCCAATCTTTTCTGACTTTTTCTGTATCACTGCTGGAAATCGCAGCTAATTCAACATTAGATGTACCTGCAATTAATGGCGCATGGAACGTTTTGCTTGCATAACCATACCCTACTAAGCCAACTTTTAAAAAATCACTCATAACCACCTCTCAAAATTTTTGTAATACAGCTAACGAGTATCAAGAGGTCAGAAAATATCACCACTTTTCACCAATTAGCAAATAATCAAAGTTCCTGTGTTACTATCTTTTTCCTATATCAAAACGCTCATCATGGAGTGAAGATTCTTTATGTATCAATCCAATGATTATTACCGTATTAACGGCTGGTTATTGGCTCCCGCCGCCTATCTGATTATGACACTTATTGCGGCCAGTTTAATGCTGTTGCTATATTTAATAACGCTCATCTACAGAAACGAAGCTATCCACCAAGTAGACGGAAACTTCACCACTATGTGGTATATATCCGTATTAACCACTGCAATGATGTGGTGTTTTACTCTTTGGGTATTAAAGCTGCTTTTTATTCATTCAAAAAGATTCCCGCGAATCTTTATTATCTGGCTCATGGTCTCTGTTCTAATTGCCATAAAAACCTTCGCCTTTTCCCCCATTTCTGACGAGATGGCTATTCGTTCGCTGTTATGGCCGCTATTAGCTGCCGCTGTTTTCGTTCCTTATATCAAGCGTTCCCATCGGGTGAAAATGACTTTCACACAAGATCGATAACATCCCCCACAATCGATTGTTATCATTGCCCCGCTTGTTTCATCGCAAGGTGGGGCAATCTCTGTCATTTACATTGACTATAAACAGTACTTTACTTTCAAATATATTATTTTCAGGTATAGCAATGACTGAATACCTTCTTTTATTTATTGGCACAGTGTTAGTTAATAATTTTGTTTTAGTAAAATTTTTGGGCTTATGTCCTTTTATGGGCGTTTCCAAAAAACTCGAAACAGCCATTGGCATGGGGCTGGCAACAACATTTGTTCTGACCCTCGCCTCCATCAGTTCATGGCTGATAAACACCTTTATTCTTGTACCATTGGATTTAGTTTATTTACGCACACTGAGTTTTATCCTCGTTATCGCCGTTGTCGTCCAATTCACCGAGTTGGTCGTCCGAAAAACCAGCCCGGCGCTCTATCGGTTATTGGGAATTTTTCTGCCATTGATCACAACTAACTGCGCTGTTCTCGGTGTCGCGTTGCTGAACGTCAATCAATCACATAACTTTCTGCAATCAGCTATATATGGTTTCAGCGCCGCAGTCGGTTTTTCCCTTGTGATGGTACTGTTCGCCGCCATTCGTGAACGTCTGGCAG
Organism: Xenorhabdus bovienii SS-2004; assembly: GCF_000027225.1. Taxonomy (NCBI): domain Bacteria; kingdom Pseudomonadati; phylum Pseudomonadota; class Gammaproteobacteria; order Enterobacterales; family Morganellaceae; genus Xenorhabdus; species Xenorhabdus bovienii. The sequence continues at coordinate 2,281,279 of NC_013892.1, read as the reverse complement.
TTGCCAACATTCCTGCTCCTTTTCGTGGTTCATCGATAGGGCTTATTACTGCAGGGTTGATGTCCCTTGCATTTATGGGCTTTAGTGGTTTGGTGAAATTCTAATGATGTCATTATGGATTGCTATCGGTGTGTTGAGCCTGCTGGGATTAGCCTTTGGCTTAATTCTAGGTTTTGCTGCCCGTCGTTTTAAAGTGGAAGAAGATCCTATTGTTGAGAAAATTGACAACCTGTTGCCTCAGAGCCAATGTGGGCAATGTAGCTACCCGGGCTGTCGCCCGTATGCAGAAGCAATTACCAATAATGGAGAGATGATAAACAAATGCGCTCCAGGCGGAGAGCAGGTAATGCTCAAAATGGCCGAGTTGCTGGGTGTTGACCCTCAGCCGCTGGATGGCGATGACAGTGTTCAGAATCCGGCAAGAAAGGTGGCTTTCATTGATGAGGAGAACTGCATAGGCTGCACCAAATGCATTCAGGCATGTCCGGTCGATGCCATTATTGGCGCAAACCGTGCAATACACACTGTAGTTGAAGATCTCTGTACTGGCTGTGATCTGTGTGTCGCACCCTGTCCAACAGATTGCATCACAATGATCCCTGTCGCTACTACTACATCAAACTGGAAATGGGATTTGAATTCCATTCCAGTCAGAAATATTCCGATTAATCCAATCTTTGTTTCTCCTACTAAGCCTGTTGAGGTTAAAGCTAATGTTTAATCTGTTCAACTTGCTTAACAAAAATAAAATCTGGGATTTTGAGGGTGGTATCCATCCACCAGAAATGAAACTGCAATCCAGCCGTACCCCATTACGCTACGCACCAATACCGGATGAATTAATTATTCCTCTGCAACAACATTTAGGCCCAGAAGGTGAATTACTGGTTAAAGTTGGTGACAAGGTACTGAAAGGCCAACCTTTGACGGTTGGTACAGGCCGTACCGTGCCCGTTCATGCATCTACGTCAGGGACTATCACGGCAATTGAACCCTGTGTCACTGCTCACCCTTCCGGACTGAAAGAATTATGTGTCCGCCTGTATCCAGATGGTAAAGATAAATGGTGTGAACGTATTCAAACCACGGATTACACTTCCCTCAATACCAGCACTTTATTGCAACGCATTCAACAGGCAGGTATTGCCGGTCTGGGTGGTGCGGGCTTCCCTACCGCGTCAAAACTACAAGGTAGTCGGCATGATTTAAAAACGTTGATCATCAATGCAGCAGAGTGTGAACCGTACATCACAGCAGATGATCGTCTGATACAGGAACATGCCAACGAAGTGATTGAAGGTATACGCATTTTGATGCACTTACTCAATCCAGAACGAGTGTTGATTGGTATTGAAGATAATAAGCCTGAAGCGATTGATGCGCTGAATACCGCTCTTAATGGTGACGACTCCATCGTTGTACGTGTTATTCCCACAAAATACCCGTCTGGTGGTGCAAAGCAACTTACCAAAATCCTGACAGGTAAAGAAGTACCATCTGGCGGGCGTTCCTCCGATATTGGTGTTCTCATGCAGAATGTCGGCACAGTCATGGCCATCAAACGAGCTATTATCGATGGAGAACCGTTAATCGAACGTATCGTGACTCTGACTGGAGAAGCCGTTACTGCACCCGGAAACTTCTGGGCGCGTCTGGGTACTCCCGTTCAATTCCTACTGCAACAAGCAGGATTCAAAGCCAAGTCAGAACAAATGGTTATTATGGGAGGGCCATTAATGGGCTTTACCCTGCCAGATTTAAACGTACCTGTCGTCAAAATCAGTAACTGCATTCTTGCCCCTTCCATTCAGGAAATGGAACCGAAAACGGTTGAAGAGGCCTGTATCCGCTGTGGCTTATGTGTTGAAGCTTGCCCGGCGGGGCTATTACCTCAGCAGCTTTATTGGTTCAGTCGCGGGCAGGAACATAAAAAAGCCAAAAATCATCATCTGTTCGACTGTATTGAGTGTGGTGCCTGTGCTTACGTATGTCCAAGCAATATTCCTTTGGTTCAATACTACCGTCAGGAAAAAGCAGAAATACGCGCCATAGATGCAGAAACACGCCGTTCGGCTGAAGCCAAAATCCGCTTTGAAGCCAAACAATCGCGTATGGAACAAGAAAAACTGGCTCGAGAGGAACGCCATAAAAAATCGGCTGTTCAAGTGGATAGCAAAGATCAAAGCGCTATACAGGCGGCTCTTAGCAGAGTGAAGGAAAAACAGAAAAATGCGGGTGAAGCTATCAATGTTCAAGCTGGGAAATTGCCTGATAATGAAGCAGCTATTGCAGCACGTAAGGCCAGAAAAGAACAATTGCGTACTCGTCAGGCAGAGAAACCAGCAACAATAACTGTAAATACAGAACCCGCCACACCAACTGAAAGTGATGATCTCCGCAAAGCTGCACTTGCAGCCGCAATAGCCAGAGTAAAAGCGAAAAAAGCGACTCAAAGTGAAGTGGTGACAACGTCACAAAAAGATTCACCAAATAACGCGGATGATAAACAAGATCCACGTAAGGCAGCCGTCGCTGCGGCCATCGCTCGCGCTAAAGCTAAAAAAGCCGCGCAAAATCAGTCCGAACCTACGCCACAGCAAGAAGATATTACCGCTGTACCGGAAGAGATTGATCCACGCAAAGCTGCCGTCGCTGCGGCCATTGCTCGTGTGAAAGCCAAAAAAGCAGCGCTAGAAAAACAAGAAACTCCAACAGAATAGTGATATTTATCGATGAAATTCAGGCCAGTAAAAACTGACAATAACCAGCTAAAAGTCGCTAGTTCGCCTTTTACACACAATCAAAAAAGTACCAGCCAGCTCATGCTGTGGGTAGTTTTAGCCGCCGTACCCGGTATTGCGGTACAAACCTATCTATTTGGCTATGGAACCCTATTCCAGATCTTGCTGGCTGTTATTACCGCCTTACTCGCTGAATCTGTAGCCATTTCCATGAAAAAACAGGTAATAGCTCCATTCCTCAAAGACAACTCAGCGCTAGTGACAGGATTACTATTAGGAATTAGCCTGCCCCCTTTAGCACCGTGGTGGCTGATCGTACTTGGCACATTCTTTGCGATTATCATCGCCAAACACCTGTATGGGGGACTTGGACAAAACCCATTTAACCCTGCCATGGTGGGTTATGTCGTTTTACTTATCTCATTTCCTGTACAGATGACAAGCTGGCTGCCACCAGTGTCCTTTCAGGCACTCACGTTGACCCCTTGGGATTGCCTGATGGTGATCTTTACAGGGCATACGCCTGATGGTTCTACTTTGATTCATCTGCAACAAGGTATCGATGGGCTCAGTCAAGCCACACCTTTGGACAGCTTTAAAACCGGCAGATTGACCCACAATATTGATGAAGTATTACAGCAACCAATGTTACAAGGCACTTTGGTCGGTATTGGCTGGCAATGGGTCAATGTTGCTTACCTGGTTGGGGGGCTGATTATGCTGAACAGAAAAGTTATTAGCTGGCAGATCCCTACCGCATTTATTTTAGCGCTGTGCACCTGTGCTTTACTCAGTTGGCTTATCGACCCAACCCGCTATTCACCACCTTTGCTCCAGATTTTTTCCGGTGCAACTATGTTGGGCGCATTTTTTATCGCAACCGATCCGGTTAGTGCATCAACCACATCAAAAGGCCGGCTAATTTACGGTGCTATTATTGGTATGTTGATTTGGGTTATTCGTGTATATGGTGGTTATCCAGATGCCATAGCATTTGCCGTCTTATTGGCAAATATCTGCGTGCCACTGATCGACCATTACACCCAACCTCGTGCGTACGGCCATAAATAAGGGGATTCCATGTTAGAAACCATGCGACGTCACGGGATTACCCTCGCAATTTTTGCGGCCTGCACTACAGGGCTGACTGCTATTGTCTATTCTTTGACAAAAGATCGGATTGCCGAGCAAGCTGCACTACAACACAAGATACTGCTCGATCAAGTTGTCCCTCCCACACTGTATAACAACAATATGCAAGATGAATGCTATGTGGTAACAGCTGATGCATTGGGCAACAAACAACCCCATAGACTTTATCTCGCCCGTAAAAATGGCTCTCCTGTTGCGGCTGCGATAGAAAGTACCGCACCAGATGGCTATTCAGGTGCAATCCAATTATTGGTAGGTGCTGATTTTTCAGGCAATGTATTCGGTGTTCGTGTAACTGAACATCATGAAACACCGGGCTTAGGCGATAAAATTGACACACGTATTTCCAATTGGATCTATTCTCTTTCTGACAAAAAAGTCATTTCAGACAACGACCCTCATTGGGCTGTCAAAAAAGACGGCGGGGAATTTGACCAATTTACAGGAGCAACCATCACGCCCCGTGCCGTCATAAATGCAGCTAAACGGACAACCCTCTATCTGAAAACCATTCCCGCACAACTTTCTTCACTACCAACTTGTGGAACTGAATAATGAGTGAAACCAAAAAACTACTTTCTCAAGGGTTATGGAAAAACAACTCCGCATTAGTCCAGCTATTGGGGCTTTGTCCTTTGCTGGCCGTCTCTTCTACTGCCACCAATGCTCTGGGGCTGGGATTGGCGACAACATTGGTTCTATTAAGTACCAATGTTGCGGTGTCTGCCTTACGACACTGGGTTCCCCATGAAATCCGCATTCCTATTTATGTGATGATCATTGCCTCTGTCGTCAGTGCCGTCCAGATGTTAATCAATGCATTCGCCTTCGGATTATATGAATCATTGGGAATATTTATCCCTTTGATCGTGACTAACTGTATCGTCATTGGCCGTGCTGAAGCTTACGCATCAAAAAATTCGATCTACAATTCCACAATTGATGGCCTTGCAATGGGGCTCGGCGCAACCTTTTCCCTATTCGTACTAGGAGCCATACGAGAAATTTTAGGAAATGGCACCATTTTTGATGGTGCCGATCTGTTATTAGGAAGTTGGGCAAAATCATTACGCCTTGAAATTATGCATATGGACTCTCCATTCCTGTTAGCCATCCTGCCACCGGGTGCATTCATCGGATTAGGCTTGATGCTGGCAGGAAAATATATCATTGATAAACGCATCAAAAATCGGGCTGATAATCAAGCACGTCGCTATGACAACGTAGAGAAAGGCTGTGGCAGCCATATTACGAAAAGCTAAGGACGTAATTAGGTATGAATCAACAAAAACGGATAGCAATTTTAACCCGCTTACAGAATAACAACCCACAGCCAACCACCGAGTTGGCTTTCAATTCTCCTTTTGAGTTGCTGATATCTGTATTACTGTCAGCACAGGCGACTGACGTCAGCGTCAATAAAGCGACCACAAAGTTGTATCCGGTTGCCAATACTCCACAGACTATCCTCAATTTGGGTGTTGACAATCTGAAAGAGTATATAAAAACCATCGGATTATATAACACCAAAGCCGAGAACGTAATTAAAACCTGCCGCATTTTGTTAGAAAAACACCAGGGCGAAGTACCGGAAGATCGCGCAGCTCTGGAAGCACTGCCGGGAGTTGGCCGCAAGACTGCTAATGTCGTTTTAAATACTGCTTTTGGCTGGCCAACAATCGCCGTCGATACGCATATATTTCGTGTCTGCAATCGTACCCAATTTGCCCCAGGGAAAAACGTTGATGAAGTCGAGAGAACATTACTGAAAGTTGTACCGGATGAATTCAAGCTTGATTGCCATCATTGGTTGATTCTACACGGCCGCTATACCTGTATTGCCCGTAAACCTCGCTGTGGATCTTGTATTATTGAAGATCTGTGTGAGTATGCTGATAAAACCGAGTGACAAAATACCAAGTAGAACAGCGACATAAATATATTACCCATAAGCTCATATATTGTATGGGAAAATCCTTAATCAGCGATCTGGCCGAACCATTCTCCAGCCAACAACTGTCTATCACACGCTTGACCATGAGTTGCAGGAAGGATCCGCCCACAACAAGATTTGATGACATTGGTCAATCGCCTAAAGGGACTCGCTTTCAGCAGATATAAGCTGGGTAATTATTGACCTTTTCAGGCAGTTTTGCGTGTTTTGATAAGATGTTACTTGCTCCATACCCCTGATTCGCGTAAAACTGTTATCCAAAATTATCGATAATAACTCCATATTCCCCAGATTATTATGTTTCAAAACAATCCGCTGCTTGCACAGCTAAAACAGCAACTCTACTCTCAGACCCTACGCGTAGAAGGTTTAGTTAAAGGAACTGAAAAAGGCTTTGGATTTTTGGAAGTCGATGGCCAGAAAAGCTATTTCATTCCACCACCACAGATGAAGAAAGTGATGCATGGCGATCGTATTACCGCTGCCATTCACACCGATAAAGAGAAAGAAATCGCTGAACCAGAAGCCTTGATTGAGCCATTTCTAACCCGTTTTGTAGGAAGAGTCCAAAAGAAAGAGAACGACAACCGACTGTGGATTATTCCGGATCATCCATTATTAAAAGATACAATCCTTTGTCGTCCTGCTAATCAAGTCACCCATAATTTTGAGAATGGCGATTGGGCAGTGGCTGAAATGCGCCGTCATCCACTGAAAGGAGATCGGGGGTTTCAGGCTGAAATCACTGGTTATATTATCAAAGGTGATGATCACTATGCACCTTGGTGGGTAACTCTGACACGCCATAGTCTGCAACGTGAAGCTCCAACAATGCCCGATTGTCAGTTGGATGATGGTTCGCTGGAGCGTATCGATCTGACCGCTCTCGATTTTGTCACCATCGACAGTGCGACAACCGAGGACATGGACGATGCACTGCATATCGTCAAAAATAATGATGGCAGCCTGAAATTGTCCATCGCCATTGCCGATCCAACTGCCTATATCAAGGCTGACAGTGAATTAGACAAAATTGCCTATCAGCGCAGCTTTACTAACTATCTGCCAGGCTTCAATATTCCTATGCTGCCTCGCGAACTTTCTGATGATTTATGTTCGCTGCGGCCAAAAGCTCGCCGTCCTGCACTGGTTTGCCAGGTTTCCATTCTGGAAGATGGACAATTAGGCGACGACATGCAATTTTTCGCTGCATGGGTAGAATCGAAATTTAAACTGGCTTACGATGATGTTTCTGACTGGCTGGAACACCAAACCGGCTGGAAACCAGAATCAGAAGCAGTCACTACCCAAATCACTCTATTACAAGAGATGTGCGAACGTCGCAATCAATGGCGTCATCAATATGCCTTGGTTTTCAAAGAGCGTCCAGATTATCGCTTTGTCCTTGATAAAGGTGGCAATGTTGTTGATATCGTTATTGATCAACGCCGTTCTGCCAACCGTATTGTTGAAGAAGCGATGATTACTGCGAACCTATGTGCAGCCAAGATCCTGCGTGACAAATTAGGTTTTGGCATTTATAACGTTCATACTGGCTTCGAACCAACACAAATTGATCAAGTTGTGGACGTTTTAAAGGAAAATGGTATTGAAGCTGAAGCAAATGCACTGCTAGAACTGGATGGTTTCTGCCAGTTACGCCGTGAATTAGATCAACAACCGACTCAATTCCTCGATAGCCGTATCCGTCGCTTCCAAACGTTTGCAGAAATCAGACCCGAACCAGGTCCACACTTTGGATTGGGTTTTGATGCCTATGCAACTTGGACATCTCCTATCCGTAAATACAGCGATATTATTAACCATCGTTTGTTAAAAGCCATCATTCAGCAAACCGAAGAAGAAAAACCATCCGAAGAGGTCTGTCTGCAACTGACAGAGCGTCGGCGTGCAAACCGCATGGCAGAACGCGATGTAGGCGACTGGCTCTATGCGCGTTTTCTACATCCTCATGCTGGCACAGATAAAACTTTCTCTGCTGAGATTGTGGATATTACCCGTGGTGGCCTGCGCATCCGTCTGGTTGACAATGGTGCTATCGCTTTTGTTCCAGGATCATTCCTGCATGCTGTGCGTGATGAGCTTCAATGCAGTCAAGAGACAGGTTCCGTTCTTATTAAGGGTGAAGCCGTTCATCGTTTGAATGACATTATTAATGTACGCATTGAAGAAGTCAGAATGGAAACCCGTAATATTGTGGCACGCCCTGTTGCCTGATATTACAAATAGACAGTAAATAAACTGCCGCCAATAACAAGCGGCAGTTTTATAATCAGCACGAAATAATTTGCTCAATCCAGCTTCCCGTAAACATTATTTCCATTACCTTAAGGAAATACCTTATATGCTACTTTCCTCATTAAGACTTACACGAATATCAGCAACGATTTTTCCTCTACTTGGTGCCCTGATAACGTTTCCAATACATGCTACTACTCAACAAAATCAAATTACCAATCAACTTTCGGCTCTGGAAAAAAATGCCAATGGCCGTCTTGGTGTTGTATTAATAGACACCGCAGACCATTCAACAATCACCTATCGTGCACACGAACGCTTTCCATTATGTAGCACCAGCAAAATGATGGCGGTATCCGCTCTTCTGAAAAAAAGCGAAACCAATGAGGGTTTGTTAAATCAGCGCATCCACTACCAGCAATCTGACATTGTCGAATACAGCCCCATTACAGAAAAACACCTCAAAGATGGCATGACACTGGCAAAGCTAAGTGCCGCAACCATCCAATACAGCGACAATACAGCGATGAATCTGCTAATTGATCAATTAGGCGGTACGCATGATGTGACACGATTCGCCCGATCTATCGGTGACAACGAGTTCCGCCTTGATCGCAAAGAACCTGAGTTAAATATGGTTACGCCTGATGATGAACGCGACACGACAACCCCACAGGCCATGGCTGACAGCCTGTATAAATTGGCATTGGGTAACACACTTGCTGCAACACAACGCGCACAATTGGTTGAGTGGTTGAAAGGAAACACAACAGGCGGTGCCAGCATTCGTGCCGGGGTGCCAGATAATTGGATTGTGGGAGATAAGACAGGTCGCTGCGACTATGGTTCTACAAATGATATTGCGGTGATTTGGCCTGATAAAAACAAGGCTCCCTTGATTCTGGTGACTTATTTTACCCAACCAAATGATAAAGACGCCGAGGCACATCCTGATGTTCTTGCCGCAGCTGCACGTATTATGACGCAAGAAAGATAAAAAAACACACAAAACACCCATTTACTACAGATGACTTAACAGGCTATACAATCCAGTTATGCATAGCCTGTTAAAAAACAGAAACGAATCAACCACCAGCCAGTTTAACTGTCATGCCCTTCGCTTCCAGTAGCTGCTTCAGCAAATCACGCTTATCGCCCTGAATTTCGATTTCACCTTCTTTAACTGAGCCACCACAGCCACATTTTTTCTTCAATTCTGCGGCCAGCTTGGCAAGCGTTTGGTCATCAGCATCAATGCCAGTGATTATACAAACACCCTTGCCCTTACGCCCACTGGTCTGGCGTTGGATACGCACGATACCATCGCCTTTATGGCGTGAAGGTTTAATTTTTTCTTCTTGGACTCGACCGATATCCGTCGAATAAACCAAGCGAGAATTATTATCCATGAACGATCCCAATAGAGTAATTAATCTGCTGTAATGCTAATGCTGGATTTTCTGCCCGGGTAATCGGACGCCCGATCACCATATAATCGACACCAGCCTGAACTGCTTGCGGCGGTGTCATGATGCGGCGCTGATCTCCAGCCTCTGCGCCTTCAGGACGAATGCCAGGCGTAACCAATTGAAATTCCTGTCCGCAGACTGCTTTCAATTGCTGTGCTTCATGAGCAGAACATACCACACCATCCAAACCACATTGTTTTGTCAATATCGCCAAACGCTCTGCGTGCTGTGCTGGTGTCATATCAATACCAACGCCCAGCAGATCGGATTGTTCCATACTGGTTAAAACTGTCACTGCGATCAACAAAGGTGCATCTTTACCATATGGCAGCAGGGCCTCTTTAGCGGCGGTCATCATTCTCGCACCACCACAGGCATGAACATTCACCATCCAAACCCCCAATTCAGCCGCTGCTGCTACCGCTCTTGCCGTTGTATTAGGAATATCGTGAAATTTGAGATCCAAAAACACCTCGAAGCCACGCTGATGCAATACCTGAATAAATTGCGGGCCATTCAGCGTAAACATCTCTTTACCCACTTTAAGACGGCAGGACTGCGGATCAATCTTGTCAACAAATGCTAACGCCGCGTCCTGATTGTCATAATCCAATGCGACAATAACAGGTGAATCAATCTGCTTACCTAAAGTTTGAGCTGTGTGGGATGTCATTTTTCAGCCTTTAATTTACTAATGAAAAGTAAACATGTCCGTAATGAAACATGTATTAATGAAAACACGCAGATATTGCCACTCATAATAGTGACACTGTCACTGCCCATCCAGACCCCGGATTGGTTTGATAGTGTCCCATGAACGGCATGATGGGCAATGCCAATAAAGTGAGCGGGAAGTGAAACCACATTTATGGCATCGATAATCGGGTTTAGTGCGGATCTGCTCACCCACCATATTACGCAGAAGGAGCAAGCTCTCTTTGGCACGCCCTTCTTCTGCGTCTGCTAAATGGTAGTCCATCAAGCGATAAAACAGCCGCATAGTTGGATGGCGTTCCAACTGGCGGTTAATATAATTTTGGGCGATATCACGCCCTTCTTTTTTCTCGATAATATCAGCCAGGTAAAGCTCTGCAATGGCGCCACATTTTTCTTCCACGCAACATTGAACAAAAGCCTCCCATTCTTCCGGTTGAGACAAGTTCTGGTAACATTCTTCCAGCATGGGCAAAGATTCACTGACCAACTGTTTATCTTGTTCGAGAATACGTTTCAGCAACTCCGCCGCTTTGGTATATTCCTTTTGTGCTATATAAATACGGCCGAACATAATTGACACTCGGGCACAATTTTTGTCCGCCTGAGCCGCCTTGTTGAGATACCCTACTGCTTCAGTGGAAGCATCACTGCCCATGTATTGTAGTGCCAACTCACAGTAAAAATGGGCGATTTCTTCCCGAAAATGATGTTTACCTAGTTTGACCAGCTTCTCAGAAACATCGATGGCTTTGTTCCAATCACTGGTTGACTGATAGATGCTTAATAAGGAGTTAAAAGCATTCTCACAGAAATCGGCTTCATCAACCAATTGAATGAACATGTTTTCTGCCCGGTCATACACACCAGCAGCCATATAGTCACGTCCAAGCTGTTGGATGGCGAGTAAACGCTGTTCAAATGTCAGAGATGCACTTTCCATAAGTGACTGGTGAATGCGGATAGCTCTTTCAACTTCACCACGGGAACGGAATAGATTTCCCAGCGTTAAATGTGCCTCAAACGCTGAACTATCTTCTTTTAGCATATCAAGGAATAAATCGACTGCTTTATCTTGCTGATTGGAAAGTAAAAAATTAACACCATCAACATATCCACGTGAGAGTCGGTCAGCAGATTGCTGTTTATCTTGTTGAGCACTTCTGCGCCCCATATACCAACCATAAGCAGCGGCAATAGGAAGCAACAGAAACAACAGCTCTAACATGGAGAATTATTCCTTGGTTAATACTACAGGCGATGCAGTCTTTACGGATGACTCAGCAGGCTGTTCCAATTGGGCTTCCAGACGCTTAATTTTACGTTTCGCACGTCGCAATGACACACAGACGCGCAGGTAAAAACCCCCACAGATACCCCAGCCAAGTATAAAACCGATAGCAAACAATACAGACAGCAGTGTGGATATCGAGTAGTCACCTTTGGCAATCAGATAATTAAATGTCACTACCTGATCATTATTTGCTCCCAGAGTTACTGAGATGACAAAAACAATCAGTGCCAGTAATAAAATTAGAAAATATTTCACATTCTTTCCTGTTATCGATTGTTGCTAATTGATTATGCCAAATAACAGGCATAGTGGTTCGTTAAATTAACATTTCTCGTCCACGCAAAGGAAGCAATTTATTTCAACAAATGTTGATTTGCTCTTTTTTGTCACATTATTCTATTTATTTGCCGACAAATACACCCATTTTGACTCAAATAGCGACATCCTATGCACCTGTGTATATCTGCAAAAATCTGTTTATAGTTTAGTATGTTAACATTCCCTTCATCCATTCATCTGATGATTTTATATACGGACAGGCGTATTATTTCTGTTATAATCCGTTAGCGTATATACGCTGTAATCAGAAAAAATTTTTTACGTAGTTTTAGCTGATTTCTAAACCGGTATTGTTCTAAGTATCACAATATTTATAACGGGCTAAATCAACATATGAATACTAAAACACAGCTAAAACGAGTAGCTGAAGCGACACTGCCCACACCATGGGGCGAATTTCTGATGATTGGATTTGAAGAAATTAAAACAGGTCGTGACCATGTTGCTCTTGTTTTCGGTGATATTTCCGGTAATGAGCCTGTTTTATCACGGATCCATTCAGAATGCCTCACGGGGGATGCTTTATTCAGCCTGAGATGTGACTGCGGTTTTCAGTTAGAAGCCGCTTTTTCACAAATCAGCAAGGAAGGTAAAGGTGTTCTACTGTATCATCGGCAGGAAGGCCGAAATATTGGTCTGCTGAATAAAATTCGCGCCTACGCATTACAGGATAAAGGCGTTGATACCGTGGAAGCCAACCATCAACTAGGCTTTGCTGCTGATGAACGAGATTTTACTCTATGCTCAGATATGTATAAATTGCTGGGTATTAATGCAATCCGTCTTCTAACAAATAATCCTAAAAAAGTTGAAATCATGGTAGACGCAGGCATTAATATCGTCGAGCGTGTACCACTGGTTGTAGGACGTAATCCTAAAAACGCTTATTATCTGGATACCAAAGCCAGCCGGATGGGACATCTACTATCCCAATCAAACTGAAATTTCTCTGTTTATCTCTACAAAAAAGTAAAAATCCCCCTTCATAGAAGGGGGCATTGATTTCGCCCCAAAGGGGCGCTATTAGTTCAGACTCTGAGAGCCTTCACTTCACATCCCTTTCAACGATAATTGATTGTCCTCATGTTCGTGCTTCTCTTGATACTTCACATACTTCCTTATCATTTCTTCATTTATACCTACGGTATCTACACAGTAGCCTCTTGACCAAAAATGATTTCCCCACAACTTTTTCTTTCTCAAATAGGGAAATTTATTAAATAGACGAATAGCTGTTCGGCCTTTTAGATGACCAAGCACTTGAGATACTGATAATTTTGGCGGAATTTTTACTAAAAGATGCACATGATCTATTTGAACATTCAATTCCACAATTTCTATTCCGAGCTGCTCACTGGAAATCCTTATCTGCTTATTTCCTTTCCTACATTATTTTTCAGGATCCTAAATCGGTATTTGGGTGTCCATACGATATGGTATTGACAACACCAAAGCACATGCGATGCTTTCTTGAATCTACTCATGGTTAAATCCTTCTCTGTTATGGGGATAACGGATTCGGATTTTCCCATGAGTAGCATTATTGGCAGAGCCAACCTGTTGCTAACCACCTCCGCAGGAGGTGGTTTTCAGTTAAGAATAAAAACTGCGTCAGTGTAGACGCAGTTTTTTTCTAAATATTCATATTCCTGAAGATGAACTATACGGTTACTATTATTTCAGCATATTACGGATCACATAGTGCAAGATGCCGTCATTATAAAAATACGCCAGTTCCGTATTGGTATCGATGCGACAACGGGCATCAATGACAGTTTCTTTTCCATTGGCATAGTTGATTTTCACCGCAATGATCTGCCCTGGCTCGATATGCCCCAATCCTACAATATCGATTCGTTCATCACCAGTCAGGTTTAGCGTCTTACGGCTGACACCTTGTGGGAATTCCAGTGGTAACACGCCCATCCCAATCAGATTAGAACGGTGGATTCGTTCGAAAGATTCCGCAATCACAACCCTCGCTCCCAACAGCCTAGTTCCTTTCGCAGCCCAATCACGGCTTGAGCCGGAACCATATTCTTTACCTGCAATAATAGCCAGTGGTGTCTTATCTTCCTGATAAAGCATGGCCGCGTCATAAATCGCCAACTGAGCCTGAGATGGAATATGGCGAGTGTATCCTCCTTCCACACCAGGCACCATTTCGTTGCAGATACGGATATTGGCAAATGTCCCACGCATCATAACTTCATGATTGCCACGCCTTGAACCGTAAGAGTTAAAATCTTTCGGCAAAACGCCATGCTCCTGCAAGTACCGCCCTGCTGGGCTGTCAGCTTTTATGTTTCCCGCCGGAGAAATATGATCCGTTGTGACTGAATCCCCCAAAATCACAAGTATATTGGCTTGATGGATATCAGTTATCGGTTTGGGCTCAATCGTCATATCGCTGAAAAAAGGGGGAAGGCGAATATAGGTTGAATTCTGCTGCCAAGAATAAGTTTCTGAGCTTTCCACTTCCAACGATTGCCAATTTTCATCACCATCAAAAACGGCATTGTACTCTTTGTGGAACATCTCTGTCCTAACTTTACCAACAGCTTCAGCAACTTCTTGGCTATCCGGCCAGATATCTTGCAGATAGATATCATGGCCTTGTTGGTCTTGCCCCAATGGCTCCCTAGTGAGATCCTTTTTCATATTGCCAGAAAGTGCATAGGCAACCACTAGTGGTGGAGATGCTAGCCAGTTAGTTTTCACCAGAGGATGAATACGCCCTTCAAAATTCCGGTTACCGGAAAGCACTGCGCCAACCATCAGATCAGATTGCTTAATCGCTACTTCAATCGGCTCTGGCAATGGGCCTGAGTTACCGATACAAGTGGTACAACCGTATCCCACTAGATTGAAACCCAATTTTTCCAGATATGGCATGAGTCCTGCCAGTTCAAGATAACCCGTTACTACCTTAGAGCCGGGTGCCAGCGAGGTTTTAACCCACGGTTGACGTTGCAAACCTTTTTCAATCGCTTTTTTGGCCAGTAAACCTGCTGTCATCAAGACACTGGGATTAGATGTATTTGTACAGGAAGTAATGGCAGCAATAACTACAGCGCCATCTTGCAGTGCAAAAGTCTGATTATCAAGAGTGACTGGCGTGTCCGCCCGATGCTCCTGTATTTTATGGATGTCCAGTTCCATGGCAGCTTGGAATGCATGTGGTACATCGCCAAGTGCTACTCTATCCTGAGGGCGTTTCGGCCCTGCCAAGCTCACTTCAACCGTGTACATATCCAGTTCAAGGTTGTTGGTGAAAATGGGTTCATCCCCTGCGTTACGCCATAATCCCTGCTTCTTACAGTAGGCTTCAACTAAGGCGATTTCATCTTTATTGCGTCCAGTTAAGCGCAAATAGCCCAGTGTAATATCATCAACGGGGAAGAAACCGCAGGTTGCGCCATATTCAGGCGCCATATTGGCAATAGTTGCTCTATCTGCCAATGGCAAATCAGACAGCCCATCACCATAGAATTCGACAAACTTGCCAACCACGCCATGCTTGCGCAGCATCTGTGTCACCGTCAAAACAAGGTCGGTTGCCGTGATCCCTTCCCGCAATTTCCCGGTCAGTTTAAAACCAACGACATCTGGGATCAGCATGGAGACAGGCTGCCCCAACATCGCAGCTTCGGCTTCAATTCCCCCAACACCCCAACCTAATACACCGAGTCCGTTAATCATGGTTGTATGAGAATCCGTCCCTACCAACGTATCAGGATAGGCAAAATCCTTACCATTCTGGTTTTCATACCAAACCGATTTACCAAGATATTCAAGGTTAACCTGATGGCAAATTCCTGTTCCGGGAGGCACAACGCGGAAACGATTAAAGGCTTTTTGCCCCCAACGTAAAAATAGATAACGTTCATAGTTACGTTCCATCTCAATCTGAACGTTTTCTTCAAACGCCTGCTCTGTACCGAATTTATCTACCATGACTGAGTGGTCAATCACGAGATCAACGGGAGACAATGGATTAACTTGTTCAACATTACCGCCAAGCCGCAGAACCGCTTCCCGCATAGCTGCAAGATCCACTACAGCCGGAACGCCGGTAAAATCCTGCATTAACACACGGGCAGGACGATAAGCGATTTCCCTGTCTGCATGACCGTTTTTCTGCCATTCCACTAATGCCTTCAAATCTTCTTCCACAACAGAATCGCCATCAATATTGCGCAGGAGATTTTCAAGCAGGACTTTCATGGACTTAGGCAAACGGGCTATCTCACCCAATCGTTCAGATAACAGGGATAAACTGTAATAATGATATATTTTACTGCCAATGGAGAGTGTTGATGCACAGTCCGTTTTCAATTTAAACGACATAACTCCTCCTTTCTTATTATGGTCAGCTACACCATTAAACATAACATACTAGCGGACGTTTGTTATTCAGTTACCACATATTTTGCTAACCGGCTGTAAATCCTCATTTATTGACAAATTTTAGTGATGACATCCCGAAAGCACATGTGTTTTATTCATAACTAAAGCACACATGCGGTACTGAATATCATTACTTAAATACCGGAGGATGAATTATGGATATAAAAGTCGATAAAAACCGCCAACACTATTTAAACCATATAGCGCAGGCTGAACAATTTTTTTCCGATGGAATTGAGAATAACTTTCCCCTGTCAGACCACCAATTCAGTGATATAGATGGACTTGTCCAATTTGTCATTACTTCACAAATCAATGACAAATCCGGCGTGATACAAAGGTTAAATGAAATAAAGAGAACACAGATTTCTCTTTCCTCAATTGCGACTGATTACATCATCAAATATGCTAATACCCACGGCCAACAATATAGAACTGACGTGCAATTTTGGGGTGATATCATAGAGAAACTGCCATTAATGAGCGTCAGGAATATAGAAAGCCAAACCTACAGCCACGTAATGAAAGGATTTTCAATCGCGACGAACTTGCTGCAACTTATCATGGATATTGTTTTGAATACAAATTCTTCCAGCATGAAAAGTTTTTCTCAATTTCTGCAAAAACAAGGAGATACCATTAGGCTTGGGTTGAAGAAGAATAACGATCATTATTCTACTCTGACTTTAGCCAGTGTCATTGAAGCTATTGGAGTTGAAGATCAAGTGATTTATATTCCTAAAATGAAACTGTACAAAGTGAATTTTGACAGAAGCAATTCAGAAATTGCTTCAAATTGTGCTTCCAATGATAATATCAATGTCGAATTCACTTACTCTTCCTGTGTTTCATTATTTGATTATCAAGCATTGGAAGATCCCGAAATTAAGGCATCCTTTGATCTATTCATTCATAATAACAAAAAATCATCAATAGAAAATTCTGATAATTTTTTCAACGGTGAATTTAAAGTGTAATTTGAATGGCAGTTAAAATTACTTATCTGATTATTACAGTAAGTTATTATTTTCAAAAAGATTCGTGTATCTGACAATATCCTGTACAGCCTGCTCTTTTATTCATGTATCAACACTGTATTATTAATTTTTAAATAAAGAATAGAGGAAGATAACATCAGCTGCCTTCCTCTGATTTTTTCATTATAGATTCTTTATGCTATCGGTAATTCGATGTCCTTGAACATATCTTCAATTTCTTCATTAGATCGCAACGCGATAGCTTTATCAACCACATCTCGTGTTAAATGCGGAGCAAAACGCCAGATAAAATCATACATATAACTACGCAGGAAACTACTGCGACGGAAACCAATCTTTGTCGTGCTATAACTGAATTTATCACGCATATCAATGCGCACCAAATCACTGTCCTGAACAGGTTCTACCGCCATGCTGGCAATCACGCCAACTCCTAGCCCTAACCGAACATAAGTCTTAATTACATCAGCATCTGTCGCTGTGAATACTATTTTAGGTTTAAGACCAGCCTGGTCAAAGGCAACATCTAACTCAGAACGCCCCGTAAAACCAAAGGTGTATGTCACAATCGGATATTCCGCCAATTCTTCAATCGTTACGTTTTGCCTGGCCGCCAGAGGATGATCTTTCGTAACCACTACAGAACGGTTCCAATGATAACAAGGCAACATAATAAGATCGCTATAGAGATGAAGTGCTTCGGTTGCTATCGCAAAATCGCTGTTGCCCTTACAGACTTCTTCCGCGATTTGAGTGGGTGAACCTTGATGCATATGAAGCGAAACATTGGGATAGCGCTCAATAAAACCTTTGATAACAGGAGGTAAGGCATATCTTGCTTGGGTGTGTGTAGTTGCAATATACAGAGACCCACGATCCGGATAAGTATGTTCACTGGCTACGGAACGGATTGACTCAATTTTTGACAGTACCTCACGTGAAATACGGACAACTTCTTCACCAGCCGGTGTGACATGAGTCAGATGTTTGCCACTGCGAGCAAATATTTGGATACCCAATTCATCTTCAAGCATTCTGACTTGTTTGCTGATCCCTGGTTGAGAGGTGTACAATCCTTCTGCCGTAGAAGATACATTCAGATTATGGTTAACCACCTCTACAATATAACGTAATTGCTGTAGTTTCATATCAGCACTGTCCCTAATAATAAAATGTACGAATGTTTTGTAGTCTAAACATGTTCTATATTGCTAATGGTTATTTTCTTATAACTATAAAGAATATATATTTATGGGTATATAACTACTATATCACCTGCTGTATATTTATATAACAAATAATTGGAGATGATAACGATTATCATACATTTATTGCAGAAATATTATGTTTTAATTCCATATAAAAACAAAAAAAGCCAGTCAATTAGGACTGGCTTTTTAGAAAAAAAATTATGCTGTTAGTAAAAAAAAGAAATATCTATCTGAATATATTTCAATGAACTAACATACTAACCTATCACTAAAATCATTACTTTTCTTTTACTACCCAAGCACCATCAACAAAAAATGCTGCCCACCCGGTCGCCTTACCGTTTTTCTCCGAAGATACATATTGCTGCTTCGTCTTACGGCTAAAACGTACTACTGTTTTATGCCCTTCAGGGTCAGCAACAGGAGCCTTGGCCAGATAGCATAGCTTCTCTGGCAAGCGATCCTTGAACTTGACAAGTTCCTCAACCAGCGGTGCTCGGGTTTCTCGCGATTTGGGGAACGTACTAGCTGCAAGAAATACGCCGGCAGCACCATCGCGCAGAACAAAATAGGCATCCGATTTTTCACATGGCAGTTCAGGCAATGGAACTGGATCTTCTTTCGGTGGGGCGACTTCTCCGCTCCGGAGGATCTTACGGGTGTTTTTGCACTCTTCGCTTGTACATCCCATGTATTTACCGAAACGCCCCATTTTTAAGTGCATTTCTGAACCACATTTATCACACTCAACGATTGGGCCATCATAACCTTTGATTCGGAATTCGCCTTCTTCCACTTCATAACCATCACATGCTGGGTTATTACCACAAACATGTAACTTACGTTGGTTATCAATAAGATAGCTATCCATCGCTGTACCACATTCTTTACAGCGATGGCGGGCACGCAATGCATTAGTTTCCGCCTCATCCCCTTCAAGAATGTTCAGAATTTCGTTTTCCGGGATTAAATTGATGGTTTGCTTGCAACGTTCTTTCGGTGATAGCGTATAGCCAGAGCAGCCAAGAAATACCCCCGTTGTCGCTGTGCGAATACCCATTGGGCGACTACACGTCGGACAATCAATAGAAGTGCTCACCATTGGATTCGGACGCATACCGCCTTCATCAGGATCTTTGCTAGCAACATCAAGCTGTTCACTGAAATTGGTAAAAAACTCGTCCAGTACCCCTTTCCAATTAGCTTCGTTATTGGCGACGTGATCGAGCTGGTCTTCCATTCTTGCGGTAAAATCATAGCTCATTAATTCGTTGAAGTTCTCTTCTAAACGATCATTAACGATTTCACCCATTTTTTCCGCATAAAATCGACGGTTTTCACCCCGCACATAACCACGATCCTGAATAGTTGAAATAATTGATGCATAGGTTGATGGGCGACCAATGCCACGCTTTTCCAACTCTCTGACTAGAGATGCTTCACTGAAACGTGCCGATGGTTTCGTGAAATGCTGGCTTGGGCTCAACTGTTTCAAATCAAGTTCAGTGCCAACTTCAACCACTGGTAAAGTATGATCTTCATCCCCCTTGCGCAATGCTGGCATCACTTTAGTCCAACCATCAAAACGCAATGTACGACCTTTGGCACGGAGTTCAAAATTCCCCGCCTGAATTGTCAGCGTAGTGGAATCGTATTTCGCTGGCATCATTTGACAGGCAATGAACTGGCGCCAGATAAGCTGATACAGTTTTTGTGCATCGGCTTCCATATCTTTTAGTTCTTCCGCCATGACATCTACACTGGAAGGCCGGATAGCTTCATGAGCCTCCTGCGAATTTTCCTTATTGCTATAGATATTGGCCGTTTTTGGCAAATATTTGTCACCAAATTGATCATTGATATAACCACGAACCATGTCCAGTGCATCCTGACTCAAATTAGTCGAGTCTGTGCGCATGTACGTGATGTGTCCTGCTTCATATAACCGCTGTGCCATCATCATCGTTTTCTTGACACCGAACCCAAGCCGCGTACTGGCAGCCTGTTGCAGTGTTGAAGTAATGAATGGCGCGCCCGGTTTACTGGACGTCGGGCGGTCTTCACGATCAAGAACTTTGTATCTGGCTTTTTCAAGCAAGGATACCGCAGCCTGTGTTTGCTGTGCGTTAATGGGCTTGAATGGTTTTCCCCCTTCATGGGTGACTTCCATATGAAGATCAATGTCTCCTTTAGCCATTAAGTCCGCGTGTAATTGCCAGTATTCTTCTGGCACAAAGGCCTTGATTTCACGTTCCCGCTCAACGATAAGGCGAACCGCCACGGATTGAACGCGCCCGGCAGACAGCCCTCTGGCGACTTTCTTCCACAACAGAGGTGAAACCATATAACCCACGACGCGATCCATAAAACGGCGCGCCTGCTGTGCATTTACACGGTCGATATTCAGTTCACCAGGATTGTCGAAAGCCTGAGTGATAGCATTTTTGGTGATCTCATTAAATACAACCCGACTGAAACGAGCCTCTCCTCCACCAATAACCTCTCGTAGGTGCCATGCAATGGCTTCCCCTTCACGGTCAAGATCCGTCGCGAGATAGATATGATCGGCTTTTTCAGCAAGCATTTTCAGTTCTGCGACAACTTTTTCCTTACCAGGCAAAATTTGGTAATCCGCTTCCCAACCGTGATAGGGATCAACTCCCATTCGGTTAACCAGCGCTGTCTTCTCATCCTTTTTCTTTTTATTCTTATCAGTTGATGAGTTCGAACTCTTTTGACTCGCTGCTCCACTGGTCGGCAAATCACGGATATGACCTACACTGGATTTTACAACGTAGTCATTCCCCAGATATTTATTGATTGTTTTGGCTTTTGCCGGGGACTCCACTATAACAAGAGCTTTACCCATAGTTACCTTTACCTAATTATCTTCTTTTCAGATGGCGGAAATCACGGCGTTATGTTGCGATATATAAAATAAATTCTCTTTTTTATATTGCGATAGATTTGCAAGATATCAACTAATTTTTATCCTGTACTTTGCTCAAGCGCAAAAACCTTTGAAATATTTAAGGTATTTTATATACCAGCACATGCCATGCAATTGTATGATTTAACAGTTGTAAACAAAATCTTCCATCTGCATGACGAAAAGCCCACACTCTACCTGATAAAAAACGATGCGCAACAACTTATTTCTCAGAGGAGCATAATCTATGCAAACTGAAACATTGTCCATTAAGTGCTAACAATTACAGGAAAAAGTAAATGAAATCATTAGGAAATACGACGATTTCATTCAGGGAATATATACAGATGATATAGAATAAAAAGGTAAAATGCTCGTTTTTAACGGGGGAATATTTTTTGAATAGTGACAATTTGTCTACTGTGAAAAGCACCGTTGCGTTTAATATTTTTAAACATTTAGCACATAGATTATCCGAAAAATATCATTTAGCAGACGATAAATTTGATCAGGTAATCTCTAACAGATTATTCATTATTGTGCGGGTAATAAGGGAGATCCAAACTGCCACCTTATTACCCTTTATTGTTTTATAACAAATTGATATCTAACGGTTATAGCTTATACCTGAATTATCAGAACAATGGCTTTTCGCCTCTTTGCCACCAGCGCATAAACAATTTATCAACATTCTCCATTGCGCTCCCCATGAAACGTTCTATCACACGTTTACGACGGGAATAGCTGACCCCAATAACTTCACAGTGTTCGATCTGTTCAATCAGGAAATCATCACTAACACCCACATCATCAATTAACCCATTTTCTTTTGCCTGCGTACCATACCAATATTCGCCAGTGGCTACTTTTTCCACATCCAGAGATGGACGATGCTGATAAATAAATGATTTAAATAATTGATGAGTTTCGTTCAGATCTTCTTGAAACTTCTGCCGTCCTTGCTCAGTATTTTCTCCCAGAACAGTCAGAGTACGCTTGTATTCCCCGGCAGTATGCAGTTCTACATCAATATCATTTTTCTTGAGCAATCGGTGGATATTCGGGAGTTGAGCCACAACACCGATAGAACCAATAATCGCAAAAGGGGCAGCAATAATACGATCTGCCACACAAGCCATCATGTAACCACCACTTGCGGCAACTTTATCCACGGCAATCGTCAAACGTATTCCTTTCTGCCGCAAACGAGCCAACTGAGATGCAGCAAGCC
Source organism: Xenorhabdus bovienii SS-2004 (assembly GCF_000027225.1). Lineage (NCBI taxonomy): Bacteria > Pseudomonadati > Pseudomonadota > Gammaproteobacteria > Enterobacterales > Morganellaceae > Xenorhabdus > Xenorhabdus bovienii. Next base: position 2,258,578 of record NC_013892.1, on the reverse strand, counting down.
CATAACCATGTACCATACCGCCGGGGCTTTCTAAACGTAGTAACACTTCATCTTTGCTATCTGCCACAGCGAGTATGGCACTTATCTCTTCACGGAGAGAATCAACTTCATGGGCATCCATACTGCCTTTAAAATCCAGAACATAAAGGTTCGATTTCTGTAAAACTTTCTGACTCGCTTTAGCCTCTGCCTTTTTCTGCTTGGCATCATTTTTCTGCTGTTTTTTTAACGCCTTTTGCCAAATTTTCTGCTCTGCATCATTCATCCGAGCCTGCTGCATCTGGCGCTGTTTTTCCCTGTATGATTCACCCAGATTGGTCAGACGCAATTCACCTTTCTGCGTGGTTTTACGTACACCCAATCCAATACAAAATACTGCAAGAACGACGACTGCTAATACCACAGTAGCTACTTTGGCCAAGAACAGTCCATATAGAGACAAATACTCCACAGATCCACCTTATCTTCAATTATGATGAACAATATTCTTCATTCTAACTAAAAACCGGAGGCTGTGCTCTAACAGTTTACTTGCATCCTATCTCATCAGAGCTCTGTTCTTTTCTGTCTACCTTGAGCAAATTTGACGGGGGCATTAAGTTTTGTTCTGATGACAGACTTCATGTGTCAGCCTAAAATGGCAGATGTACACGCCTTAAGTAATAGCTTTAAAAAACAGGAAGATAGTCAGATGTTAGATTACCAACCCAATCATGATCTGCTGCAACAGAAAATCATTTTAGTCACCGGTGCCGGAGACGGCATTGGTCGTGAAGCGGCGCTAACTTATGCTCGCTACGGTGCACAGGTTATTTTGCTGGGGCGCACAACAGCAAAACTGGAAGCGGTCAAACAGCAAATCGAAAACGAAGGCGGCTTACCGGTTACCATTTATACAATAGATCTTTTAACCGTGACGGCCGAAGAATGCCAGGCCTTTGCAGATGAACTCACTCAACGTTATCCCCGTTTGGACGGGGTATTGCACAACGCAGGTCTGCTGGGTGTTGTCGCACCTGTCCTAGAACAACCTGTTCAGCTTTGGCATGAAGTCATGCAAGTGAATGTCAACGCGACTTTCATGCTGACTCAGGTGTTAATTCCCCTGTTATTAAAATCCCCCAAAGGCTCTCTGGTATTTACCAGTTCCAGTGTGGGGCGTGTAGGAAGGAGTGGCTGGGGTGCATATGCTGTTTCTAAATTTGCGACAGAAGGTCTAATGCAGGTTTTAGCGCAGGAGTATCAAGAAATCGGCTTGCGTATTAACTGCATTAATCCTGGAGGGACACGCACCGGTATGCGTGCGAGTGCATTTCCTGATGAAAATGCGACCAAATTAAAAATCCCGGCCGAGATCATGCCGATCTACCTCTATCTGATGGGTGATGACAGCCTGAGTGATTCAGGTATCAGCTTTGATGCTCAGCCGGGTCGTAAAGCGGGGCCTGCCAAATAATGCCAATGGATAACGGACAGTACAAAAAAAGACAACAGCGCCTGAAAGAAAAAGTTGATGCCCGTATTGAGGCGGCTCAACAAAAACGAGGGATCGTCATAATATTCACCGGTAATGGTAAAGGGAAAACAACCGCTGCGTTTGGCACAGTCACTCGTACAATCGGCCATGGTCAGCGTGCTGGTGTTATTCAATTTATCAAGGGAACTTGGGAAAGCGGCGAAAGGAACCTGCTGGCACAACAGGGTGTTGAGTTTCATGTCATGGCGACAGGGTTTACATGGGAAACGCAAAACCGTGAAACTGATATCGCAGCCTGCCAAGCTGTATGGCAACATGCCCTGACGATGTTATCCGACTCCTCATTGCAGCTTGTCGTTTTGGATGAGCTGACCTATATGGTCAGTTACAAATATCTTGACCTAATCGATGTACTGACCGCACTTAAACAACGTCCTATCCATCAGTCTGTCATTATTACCGGACGGGGCTGCCATCGTGAATTACTTGAACTTGCAGATACTATTACAGAAATGCGCCCAGTAAAACATGCGTTTGATGCGGGAATAAAAGCTCAGAAAGGGGTTGATTGGTAAGATAGATAAAAAGCCGCTGTTCCAGCCTTGATATAACACTGAAACAGCGACTCCGGAACATTAACGACCTTTAGGTGCCGCTTTTCTTCCTGCATTCTGACGAGAGCTACTTGCAGGGCGTTTCCCCGCTGGACGGGAAGAACCGACCTGAGAATGCCGTTTTACTGCCCGGCGGATCTGATTGGCCTTGATACGGCGTTGGTCACGCTCAACCGCAACTTTGGACATAGTTTCTTCATTTAAATCAACCAGCTGACGTAAATAGTTAGTCTGCTCCAATCCCAATTCTGTCCATCCACCACGTGGTAAACCTTTCGGTAGATCGATATCACCATAACGGACACGGATCAAGCGGCTAACTTGTACACCAACAGCTTCCCACAAACGTCTGACTTCACGGTTACGACCTTCCGTCAATGTCACGTTGTACCACTGGTTGATACCTTCACCACCCTTAAATGAGACTGTTTTAAAGGAGGCAGGCCCATCTTCCAACTGAACGCCTTGTGTCAACTGCCGAAGTTTCGCATTGTCTACTTCACCGAAAACACGAACAGCATATTCACGCTCAACTTCACGGCTTGGATGCATCAGGCGGTTTGCCAGTTCTCCATCCGTCGTAAACAGCAACAGTCCGCAAGTATTGATGTCCAGACGCCCTACGGCAATCCAGCGAGCATCCTGCATTTTGGGCAGGCGATCAAACACAGTTGGACGCCCTTCAGGATCATGTCGAGTACACAGTTCACCTTCAGGCTTATAATAAGCCAGAACGCGACAAATCGTTTTTTGTGGTTCTTTGATACTTAAGATACGCCCATCAAGGCGAATTTTTATGGAAGGTTTGACTTCGATGCGATCACCCAACGTTGCGGTCTTGCCATCGATGCTAATCCGCCCCTCTTGGATATAGCCCTCAATTTCGCGGCGAGAACCATGACCAGCACGCGCGAGAATTTTTTGTAACTTTTCTGTTCTTTCTGTTTTTTGCGTTTTTTGTGTTTTATCGCTCATTGAGCAACCTCTGTTGTCGCCTTCACAGGCGTCGTGTCATAAAATAAAAATGTGAATCATTCACCTTATAGAAAAGGCGTTACATCCCCTTCACCTTCGCGCAGAACCGCCGGAGAATCTCCGGTCAAATCAATTACTGTCGTCGGTTGCTGCCCAAGATAACCACCGTGAATAATTAAATCAACCTGTTTACCCAGTACATCCTTAATCTCTTCTGGATCAGACTCCGCAAAATCATTTCCGGGTAAAATCAAGCTACATGACATCAGTGGCTCTCTCATTCCTTCCAGTAATGCCAAAGCAATAGGATTAGAAGGAACACGTAGGCCGATAGTTTTACGTTTTTCGTTCATCAAACGACGGGGAACGTCTTTCGTCGCCTGTAAAATAAAAGTGTAATTACCGGGCGTATTATTTTTTATCAATCTGAATGCCTGATTATCCACATGCGCATAAGTCGCAATTTCAGAAAGATCACGGCACATCAGGGTAAAATTGTGGCGTCCATCCAATTGACGAATACGGCATATGCGTGTCATGGCATCCTTGTTTTCAAGGCAGCACCCAATAGCGTAACCTGAATCAGTTGGATAAATAACAACCCCACCCTTTTTTAACATATCTACACTCTGCCCAATTAAGCGGGATTGTGGGTTGTCAGGATGAATATAAAAAAACTGGCTCACAAGTATAACCTCTTACTTTATGCAGCCCCTAGCGTGACCAATCATGCCATATCGGTATTACATCACCGGGTAACCACAAATTGCGCCCTAGCTCTATCCATGAACAGGGTTGGTGAAAATCCGATCCTAATGATACTTTAAGTCCATATTCCTTTGCCAATTGACCAAGTTGTTGCCTTTCATTAGGTGCCTGCTGACACTGCGCAACTTCCATTGCATCACCGCCATGCTGTTGAAACCAGGCTATCAAACGCTTCAGCCATTTCATCGACAAATCATACCTGCCCGGGTGGGCAATCACAGCCTGCCCCCCTGCTTGATGAATAGTTTCAATAGCCTGCTCAATTGTACACCATTGAGCAGGGACATAACCGATTTTTCCCTTCGCCAGATATTTTTTGAATACTTTCGGGATTGTCGGTTCAACTCCCGCTTCAATCAAATAACGGGCAAAATGCCCGCGAGTGACCTGCCCTCCATTTGCCAAGCGGGAGGCACCTTCCCAGGCATCAGGGATACCCACCTTAGCAAGGCGTTGTCCAATTTCAATACCACGCTGTTTTCTCAACGTTACCTGATTGGAGAGAAAATTTGTCAAAAAAACGCAATCAGTATCGATATTCAGAGCGACAATATGGATTTCAAAATTCTCCCATAATGTCGAAATTTCAACGCCAGCCACCAGCGACAGTGGTAAATTCTGTTGCTGAATATATACACGAGCAGGCGGAATACCATCCGTAGTGTCATGATCGGTGATTGCCAGTACGTTGATACCCATAGAAACCGCTCTATCCACAAGCTGCTCTGGTGATAAAACTCCATCTGAAGCGGTTGTATGGCTATGTAAATCATAGCGCTTTATCATGTCATTGGTTACGGTCATCACCCTCTAATCCTCAATCCTACAGCAGCCCCTATTCTATCCCACTTCATTCTATCTTTTTAATTTGGTTTATAAACAGGATCTTTAGCACCAACACCCTATTTTTGTATATCTTCCATTAATACTTTCGTGTCATAGCCATCTATTCCATATTCCATCAAAAGATATCACGGATATGACACACAGACATGGCCACAGAAAGAAATAAGAAATTCAGTAAAAATGATTGACAAGCGAATTTTGATCCAGTTTACTAGTACGAAGGTTGGCAGGAACACATGGCCATTATTCCATTTAACAAATGAGGCGCTGGAGATGATCATACTTATGAAAGCAATCCGTTGGTGGCAAAACTTCCCATTCAGGGCGGTTGAATCACGCACATAAGTATCGATACGAAAGTGCAAAAACCCGCTCTAAAAAGCGGGTTTTTTTATAACTATGTTTATGTGGATGAAAGTGGAAAAGGGGAAAGTATGACGGATCTAAACCTTAAGATTTCAATCAAGCAAGTAGACACTGTTTACCAAACAGACCCAACTCTACTTTTCAATCAGCTTTGTGGTAATCGTTCAGCCACGTTATTGCTGGAATCGGCTGAAATAAGCAGCAAGAAGAATTTGAAAAGCCTGTTAATCATCGACAGTGCCATGAGAATTACAGCCAACGAACAACAAGTCACTTTTGAGGCCCTCACCGAAAATGGCCGAAATCTACTACCTATACTCACCGATTTACTCTCAGCAAAAGCCCAACTACATGTTGGATTACATATTCTCCAAGCACAGTTTCCCGCCACCAGGCACAATCTGGATGAAGACAGTCGCTTAAAGGCCGATTCCATTTTCGATGCATTGCGGGCACTAATGACATTATCCTCCCTTTCTGGAACTCCAGACGCAATTTTCGTGGGTGGACTGTTTGCTTACGATTTAGTTGCAGGATTTGAACCGCTTCCCAAGGTCAAAACTCATCAACGTTGCCCTGATTTCTGTTTTTATCTCGCAGAAATGCTATTAGTGGTCGACCATCGAAATAAACACGCATTCTTACAAACGTCACTGTTTGGTGAATCAGATTCAGAAAAACAGCGTCTTCATGACCGCCTGACCACATTAACTGCTGCTATTTTGGAACCCGGCCAACCACTTGAATCTGTGAAATTACCAGACATGACCATTGCCTGTAATCAAAGTGATGACCAATATGCAGATATCGTGCAACAATTACAGCAATCCATCCGTCAAGGCGACATTTTTCAGGCAGTTCCGTCACGGCGTTTCACCTTACCCTGTCCTTCCCCACTCAATGCTTACCAAACGCTGAAACATCAAAACCCTAGTCCTTACATGTTCTTCATGCAGGATCAGGACTTTTGTCTGTTTGGTGCTTCTCCAGAAAGCGCCCTTAAATATGATACCAGTAGTCGTCAGATTGAAATCTACCCAATAGCCGGAACACGTCCCCGTGGACGCAATGCCAACGGCACACTGGATGCCGATCTGGATAGCCGGATTGAACTGGAAATGCGTACAGATGCCAAAGAGCTGTCTGAACACTTAATGCTGGTTGATCTAGCTCGCAACGATTTAGCACGCATTTGTGAACCGGGTAGCCGCTATGTGGCAGATTTAACCAAAGTTGATCGCTATTCGTTTGTCATGCATCTCGTTTCTCGTGTCGTAGGCACACTCCGCCACGATCTGGATGTCTTTCATGCTTATCAAGCGTGCATGAATATGGGCACATTGACAGGAGCCCCAAAAGTTCGGGCGATGCAACTCATTGCACAACATGAAGGTGAACGACGTGGCAGTTATGGTGGTGCGGTCGGTTATTTCACTGGTAAGGGGGATTTTGATACGTGCATTGTGATTCGCTCTGCCTATGTAGAAAACGGCATAGCTGTCGTTCAAGTAGGTGCTGGCATTGTTTTAGATTCCATTCCCGAATCAGAAATCGATGAAACTCACAGTAAAGCCAGAGCCGTTATTCGTGCGATTATTCAGGCACACAAAGCGGAGGTGATATTCTAATGGCAAATATTCTTCTGCTCGATAATGTTGATTCGTTTACCTATAACCTCGTGGATCAACTGCGTGTCGGTGATCATCAGGTCGTTATCTACCGCAATACGGTGTCAACAGAAACAATCATGGCACAGCTTAGTCAGATGAAATCACCGCTTCTAATGTTATCACCCGGCCCGGGAAAGCCGGCAGATGCTGGCTGTATGCCCCAGTTACTCAAACGTATTATTAGCCAAATTCCTGTGATTGGGATATGTCTTGGACACCAAGCGATTATTGAAGCTTATGGTGGAACAATCTCTGCCGCCAGAGAAATTCTGCACGGAAAGTCTACTCTGGCCACTCATGATGGGCAGGCCATGTTTTCCGGCCTAATCAACCCTCTGCCCGTTGCCCGTTATCATTCCCTTACGGGGATAAATATTCCCGACACGCTGGTGGTCTCAGCTTCTTGTGGTGATACAGTGATGGCGGTACGTCATGACAGGCACAAAGTCTGTGGGTTCCAGTTCCATCCTGAATCCATCCTGACCACACAGGGAGCTAAATTACTTGAACAAACTCTGGCATGGGTACAGGAATAATAAGGAATAGGAAAATGCAGTTAATTTTCGAAAAATTGTTCAGTGCCCAAACACTGACACAACAAGAAAGCCAGCAATTATTTACCGCAATTGTTTGCGGTGAACTGAGTGACGCTCAATTGGCGGCTGTACTGGTCAGCATGAAACTGCACGGCGAGCAGCCACAAGAAATTGCGGGTGCGGCGCAGGCATTATTGGCGAATGCCTCACCCTTTCCACGTCCTGATTACACATTCTGCGATATCGTAGGTACAGGCGGAGATGGGACAAACAGCATCAATATTTCCACAACCAGCGCATTTGTCGCGGCAGCCTGTGGCCTTAAAGTAGCAAAACATGGAAATCGCAGTACCTCCAGCCGTTCGGGATCATCCGATTTACTGACCGCGTTTGGCATCGCATTAAATGCCAGTGCCGAGGATTCACGCAGTGCGCTGGATGAAATCGGTGTTTGTTTTCTGTTCGCTCCACAATATCACAGTGGATTCCGCCATGTTGTACAGGTTCGCCAACAGTTGAAAGTTCGCACATTATTTAATGTACTCGGTCCATTGATCAACCCGGCACGTCCCCCGCTGACACTGATTGGCGTTTACAGCCCCGAACTGGTGGCTCCCATCGCCCATACCTTGCAGGTATTGGGCTATCAGCGTGCCGCAGTTGTGCATAGTGGAGGAATGGATGAAGTTGCCTTACATGCCCCCACTCTCGTTGCGGAGCTAAATCATGGTGAAATTATCCAATATCAATTAACCGCAAAAGATTTTGGATTACCGAACTATCCAATATCTTCACTGAAAGGGGGATCACCGGAAGAAAATTGCGATATGTTGAGACTATTACTACAAGGTCGTGGACAAAAAGCGCATGTTGATGCCGTTGCCGCAAATGTAGCTCTCTTGATGAAAGTCCACGGACAAGAAAATCTACGGGAAAATACTCAACTGGCATTAAATACGATTTACAGCGGTCAAGCCTACGAAAAAGTGACCGCATTAGCGGCAAGGATTTAATCATGAAGAACAACATATTACAGAAGATTGTTGATGATAAGGCAGCATATCTGGCCAAACGCAAAGCAGAGCAGCCATTGGAAAGCTTTATTGATTCCCTTGTGCCGAGCCATCGTCAGTTTTATCAGGCACTGAGCCATAAGCAAACAGTTTTTATTCTGGAATGTAAAAAAGCTTCCCCTTCAAAAGGATTAATTTGTACCGATTTCGATCCGGTTCGCATTGCTAAAACTTACCAACCTTACGCTGCCGCAATTTCTGTGCTGACAGATGAAAAATATTTCCAGGGCAACTATGATTTTCTCCGCATGGTTAGCTCTGCGGTACACCAGCCAGTTTTGTGCAAAGATTTCATCATTGATGCCTATCAGGTTTATCTGGCTCGTTATTATCAGGCCGATGCCATTTTGTTAATGCTTTCGGTGATTAATGATGAGACTTATCGTGAACTATCCGCACTGGCACACAGCCTTGATATGGGCGTATTGACGGAAGTCAGTACCGAAGATGAACGTCGCCGGGCAATTGTGCTGGGAGCAAAAGTCATCGGCATTAACAATCGAGATCTGCGTGATCTGTCCATAGATTTAGATCGCACTCGCAGGCTGGCAACTGATTTACCAGAAGGCACCATTATCATCAGCGAATCGGGCATCAGCCAGCATCAACAGGTACGTGAATTAAGCCGATTTGCCCACGGTTTCCTGATAGGCAGTGCTTTAATGGTACAGTCAGATTTAGATCTCGCCTTGCGTCGGTTGATTCTGGGTGACAATAAAATCTGTGGTCTTACCCGTCCACAAGATGCCAAAACTGCATTACAGGCCGGTGCTGTTTATGGTGGCTTAATTTTCGCAGAAAAATCACCGCGCAAAATTAATCTGCAACAAGCCCAGCAGATCATCAATGAAGCTCCCCTGCAATATGTTGGCGTATTTCAAAACCAACCATTAGATTTTGTCAGTGGTATCGCCCGACAACTTTCATTGAATGCAGTTCAGTTGCATGGCAATGAAGATAAAAACTACATCAATGCACTTCGTCCTTTACTACCTGAATATTGTGAGATTTGGAAAGCTATTGATATGTCAAAGGCTACAGAATTTTCCGAAATATCCAATATCGACCATTTATTGCTGGATAATGGGGCGGGAGGAACAGGGAAAACCTTTGACTGGCAATCAATCGATCAGCGTTTTCAACGTAACAGCATGCTGGCCGGTGGATTAAATCCTGAAAACTGCCAACAGGCAGCAGCGCTAGGATGTTATGGACTAGATTTTAATTCTGGTGTCGAAACAAGCGTTGGCATCAAAAACAGTCAAAAAATCAAACTAATATTCCAACAATTACGCTGTTATCACTAACCTTACAAACAGAAAACGGATGATGCGAATAATGAGTAAACTGAATCCTTATTTTGGTGACTTTGGTGGGCAGTTTGTTCCCCAAATCTTGATCCCCGCACTTGATCAGTTAGAAGAAGTATTTATTGAGGCGCAAAACGATCCTGAATTTCAACAAACCTTTCAAGATCTACTGAAAAACTACGCAGGCCGTCCGACCGCCTTAACCTTATGCCAGAACCTGACCAAAGGCACAAAAAGTCGTCTGTATTTAAAACGGGAAGATTTGCTCCACGGTGGTGCGCACAAAACCAATCAGGTATTAGGACAGGCATTGCTGGCAAAGCGAATGGGTAAAAACGAAATCATTGCCGAGACTGGAGCCGGTCAGCATGGTGTGGCAACCGCACTAGCCTGTGCACTTTTGGGGCTAAAATGCCGTATTTACATGGGAGCCAAAGATATTGAACGCCAATCCCCCAATGTCTTTCGTATGCGTCTGATGGGCGCTGAAGTCATTCCTGTTCACAGTGGTGCCGCAACCCTGAAAGACGCCTGCAACGAGGCCATGCGTGACTGGGCTGGTTGCTATGACAAAGCCCATTATTTGCTGGGAACCGCCGCCGGCCCCCATCCTTATCCAACGATAGTGCGTGAATTTCAACGAATGATCGGCGAGGAAGCCAAGGCACAGATTATGGAAAAAGAGGGGCGTTTACCCGATGCCGTTATCGCCTGTATTGGCGGCGGCTCAAATGCCATTGGCCTGTTCGCTGAATTCATTCCAGAAACTAATGTTCGCCTGATTGGTGTCGAACCGGCAGGACATGGTATCGAAACCGGAGAACATGGTGCGCCATTGAAACATGGCAAGCTAGGGATCTACTTCGGCATGAAATCTCCGATCATGCAGACGGAAGACGGGCAAATTGAAGAATCTTACTCTATTTCCGCCGGCCTGGATTTTCCTTCTGTCGGCCCCCAACACGCTTACCTAAACAATATTGGACGCGCTGATTATGTTTCAGTCACTGACGATGAGGCAATTGACGCATTCAAGGCTCTGTCGCACAACGAAGGCATCATTCCCGCGTTAGAGTCCTCACATGCACTTGCCCACGCCTTGAAAATGATCCATCAGGCTCCTGATAAAGAACAATTATTGATTGTTAATTTATCTGGTCGTGGCGACAAAGACATCTTTACCGTACACGATATTTTGCAATCCAGGGGGGAAATCTGATGGAACGTTATGAGCAGCTATTTAAAAAACTAGAAAACCAAAACCAGGGCGCTTTTGTTCCTTTTGTCACCTTGGGCGATCCTAATCCTGAGTTATCTCTGGAGATTATTGATGCACTTATCGCTGGCGGAGCGGATGCGCTGGAATTAGGCATTCCATTTTCCGATCCTCTCGCTGATGGCCCTACCATCCAAAATGCGAATTTACGGGCATTATCTTCCAATGTTACATCTGCATTGTGTTTTGAGCTGCTGTCTCAAATCCGAACCAAATATCCTGATATCCCGATTGGATTGCTGATGTATGCAAATCTGGTTTTTCACAATGGGATCGATGAATTTTATCGCTGCTGTAAAAATGCCGGCGTCGACTCTGTTTTGATCGCTGACGTACCGTTATCAGAATCGCGTAATTTCCGCTCAGCTGCACTGAAATATGACATTGCTCCGATATTCATTTGCCCACCAAATGCAGATGATGATCTACTGCGTGAAATAGCAGTATGTGGGCGGGGTTACACTTATCTGCTGTCAAGAGCCGGGATCACTGGAACTCAGAACCGGGCTGAATATCCACTAACGCATCTGGTTAATAAACTCAAAGAGTATCATGCCGCTCCTGCACTACAAGGTTTTGGCATATCAGAGCCTGCACAAGTCACATCAGTACTCGATAGCGGCGCGGCTGGCGCTATTTCCGGCTCCGCTGTGGTAAAAATCATTGAAGATAATTTAAACCAGCCCCAAATTATGCTGGAAAAACTGGAGACGTTTGTCCGCACCATGAAAACCGCGACACAACGTTAATTTTCCCCCTTCCCTCATCAATAGATGATGGGGGAAGCTATTGCCGCCAACCTTTCACCATCCGAAAATAAATATTTCCCCCTATCATTTGTAGATTTTCCTGTTTTCAACAATACTTTCTGAGTACGGGTATGACACAATGGCATGATACTTAAAGTAAAAATGAGAATAATGTTTCGATAAATAAACATTGTTATTGAGAACAACGGAGCATAATTATGAAACTATTAAAAGTGGTCTCTACGTTTTTTGTAACTGCTGTTATGGCGATGACGATCTCTGCATGTGCTCCAACAGCAACAACAGAAAGTACAGGGAATTATATTGACGATACCGTCATTACAGCCAAAGTAAAATCAGCATTACTTGAGGCCAACAATCTAAAATCCAGGGAAATCAGTGTAGAAACTTTCAAAGGCCGTGTACAGTTAAGTGGATTCGTTAGCTCTCCTGAAGACGTCACACGTGCAATACAAATCACTAGAGGCATTAAGGGTGTCAATACCGTGATTAATTCAATCAAGCTTCGATAATCCGTTAGAACCTATATATCCACAAACGTAAAAATGGGACAAATTGGCGTTATCGGGTGTATGTTGCTGGCTCAATAAGTCGAGAGATAGGATATGACACGACGCGAAAAAATCATTCTGACGAGTACGGGAGTAGGGATAATTATTGGTGTTTGTGCCCTGATTTTCTTTTTCGTCCTGCCAAGGCTCGTTGAAACACGGATGAATCGTGTGATCGGGGTTACTGATGTAGCAACACAAACCGCGGTTGACTTGCACAAGCGTCTGCTGATCGCCGACTTGCATGCCGATACGCTGCTCTGGGGCAGGGACCTTTTGGATCGATCGACGCGTGGGCAAGTCGACATACCGCGTTTGATAGACGGCAATGTGGCTGTGCAGGTCTTTGCTGTTGTTTCTAAGTCACCACGTGGGTTGAATATCGAGAAGAATAGCGCCGAAACTGACGATGTGACTTTGCTTGCTCTGGCACAATGTTGGCCTTGGCGAACTCTGTTCAGTTTAAAAGAACGGGCACTCTATCAAGCAGCACGCCTGCATGAGGCTGCCGCTCGTTCAAATGGGAAACTGGTGGTGATCAAAAGCCGTGCTGATTTGAAGGCCTTCCTTGAAAGACGCAGGAGTGACCCAAAGATTGTGGGTGTGCTGCTCGCCTCAGAAGGCGCACAGGTTCTCGAGGGCGACCCAACCAATGTGGATGTGCTTTTCGAAGCCGGCTACCGGATGATGGCACCTACTCATTTCTTCGATACAGAGTTCGGCGGATCTGCCCATGGTATTGAAAAAGGTGGGCTAACTGCTGCCGGTGCCGATATGGTGCGGCGAATGGAGGCAAAGAGTATGATCATTGATTTGGCTCACGCCTCGACCAAAACCATTGATGACATACTGGTAATCGCGACGCGACCCGTGGTCGTTTCTCATACTGGCGTCAAAGGTACTTGTGACAACATTCGTAATCTGTCCGATGACCAACTCAGGCGGATTGCTGCAATGGGTGGACTGATCGGTATCGGTTTTTGGGACAAAGCAGTGTGCGATCCTACTCCCACCGGTATCGCTAAGGCGCAGATTTATGCGGCTAATATCGCCGGCGATGATCATGTAGCCCTTGGATCTGACTTTGACGGTGCGGTTGAGATGCCCTTCGACGCTACTGGCCTCGTTAGTATTACTGACGCTTTACTGAAAAATGGCGCACATCCAGAGAGGATTGCTAAACTGATGGGTGAGAATCAAATCCGTTTTCTATTGGAAAACCTTCCATAGCGAGACAATCAAGTGAGAAAGTCTACTTGCTTCGATCCGCAATGGCGATATCGCCATTGCGGATCGAAGATACAACAAGGCTTTCACCTAGGAAGAGTCGTTTCCGGTAGGGAACGAAATAACACTTTAAGCTAAAGTGACGGAAAAATCTGGGATTCCGCCGCACAACTCCAGATTAGGCTCCATTGCTTCTCTCTTATGTCAAACACATACGGAACTTACTTACTCTATTACCATCTAACAAAGTATTATATATCAATCTGTTAGAATTTATAACCGACACCAAACATAAATACCCATGGATCAAGGCGAGTTTTATATTTTTGTTCTGCATCACCAGCTTTGAATCTCACGTCAGTTTCGATATTCACCCACCACAATGAGGTATTCAGTATCCAGTTTTTATCCAACTGATAATCTAAACCAACCTGACCAGCAATACCCCAAGAATCTTTCAGATCCAGACTATTTAGTTTTGCTGCTTCAACGGTTGCATTATTGTCATTAAATTTTTCGCTAAAGAATGTAGTGTAATTCACACCAACCCCCACATAAGGACGTAAGTTATTTTCTTTGGCGCCAAAATAATATTGTGCCATCAAAGTTGGGGGTAAATGCTTAACTTTAGCCACATCACCGGCTTTCGGTAAATTAACACGATGCTGGAAAGGTGTAGCGGCTAATAATTCAACGCCAATGTTATCGGTGATCATATAACCAAAAGTCAAACCCAGCTGCGTATTATTATTTACACCGAAAGATCCCTGACCTAACACATCATCAGATCCAGCATTCGGTCTTACCGTTGCTGTACCTGCGCGGAACAGGAAGTCACCTGCTTCATGAGCAAAGGTCAATGACGGAGCTAATGTAGCAGCAGCCAATACAAGCGCAGAAATCTTTTTCATTATCCATCCCATTTATATGGTTTTAAATCAGCCAAAAATATACCTGTTTGTCTATCTTTGTGATCCAAGACAGATCACATCTTTTAAAGATTTTTTGTCAAAACAAGGTATTAATGAATTTATTATTTCATCTACTAAATATTTAAAGTTGATCTAAATCAAAATTAATTGGATATTAATTTTATGACTATTCCATGTTATATCTTTATATGATTTTTTGACCAACAATAATAATAAAAAGCCGCCTTCTAATAAGAAGGCGGCTTTAACCAGGGCAAGAGCATGAGTGTTTATTTCTCACTCAACACCTGAAAGCCTGCAATTAATACCTTGTCCAAATACTCACTGCTCATATTAGCCATATTCGTTTTTCGTCGTATGCTGGCTTTTAGGCTGATTTCAGCACTGTTACCGCGACGAATGGCGCACACATTCCAGCTTTTAGCAACCAACCCGAGCTAGTATTGAAATATTTCTACTCCGCTTCTTTACTCAGTCCAAAATGCCGATAAGCATGATTGGTAGCAATCCTTCCCCGAGGAGTCCGCTGGATAAAACCTTGCTGGATCAGAAATGGTTCCAGAACATCTTCAATGGTTTCCCGCTCTTCACCAATCGCGGCTGCCAAGTTATCCACCCCCACAGGGCCACCCATAAATTTATCAATAATCGCAATTAATAGCTTACGGTCAAGATAATCAAAACCTGCCGAGTCGACACTCAGCATATCGAGAGCTTGGACTGCAATGTCGCCGTTAATAGAGCCATCCCCTTTTACCTGAGAGAAATCTCTCACACGACGCAGCAGACGATTGGTAATACGAGGTGTACCACGGGAACGCATGGCTATTTGCCTTGCTCCCTCTTCTGAAATGCCCAACCCCATATAGCGAGCACTACGGGAAACTATGCTCTGTAAATCATCTACGTTATAAAATTCAAGGCGCTGTACGATGCCAAATCGGTCGCGTAATGGGGAGGTTAAAGACCCCGCACGAGTCGTTGCACCAACTAACGTAAATGGAGGCAGATCAATTTTTATTGAACGAGCGGCTGGGCCTTCACCAATCATAAGATCCAGTTGGTAATCTTCCATTGCAGGATAAAGGATCTCTTCCACAACCGGAGACAAGCGATGGATTTCATCAATGAACAGAACATCATGGGGTTCAAGATTGGTTAGCATGGCGGCAAGATCACCTGCCTTTTCCAGAACAGGCCCTGATGTTGTGCGGAGATTGACGCCCATTTCATTCGCTACGATATTAGCCAACGTGGTTTTACCCAATCCTGGAGGGCCAAAAATCAGCAAATGATCCAGTGCATCTCCTCGTTGCCGGGCAGCTTGAATAAAAATTTCCATCTGTTCACAAACGTGAGGTTGCCCAACATATTCAGACAGTAGTTTTGGCCTGATAGCGCGATCAATGACTTCATCATCTTGCAGAACTTCTGCTGAAATCAGACGGTCAGCTTCAATCATCATTTAACTCCTGTAACTACAGAGCCGCACGCAGCGCTTCTCGAATAAGCGTTTCACAATCTGCGCCCGGTTTAGCCACCTTACTTACCATCCGGCTGGCTTCCTGCAGTTTATATCCCAGTGAAACCAATGCGGAAGCGGCTTCTGCTTCAATATCCGTATTAGAGTTGGCTTGTTTAGCCACCGCAGGTAAATTAATATCGTTGCTTTGGTTGAACAGATCACCGTTAAGGCCTTTAAAGCGATCTTTCATTTCCACAACCAGCCTTTCGGCCGTTTTTTTGCCGACTCCCGGCAACTTGACCAATGAGGTAATGGCTTCCTGTTCAATCGCAGTCACAAATTGCTGAGCAGACATCCCTGACAGGATCGCCAGTGCCAGCTTCGGCCCTACGCCATTAACTTTAATCAGTTCACGAAAAAGTGCGCGCTCTTGTTTATCATTAAAACCGTATAATAACTGAGCATCTTCACGCACAATAAATTGAGTGAATAAAGTAGCCTCTTGGCCGATTTCAGGCAGTTCATAAAAACAGGTCATTGGCATATGAACTTCATAACCGACACCATTGGTTTCTAATAAAACTAATGGTGGCTGCTTTTCCAACACGGTTCCTCTCAAACGCCCTATCACTGTTTACCCCCTGAAAATAAAAATAAATCATTCCGCTGCAGCTTATAGCATAAAAAAAGCTGGACGTATATCCAGCATAGTTTATTTCAAACGCCCTCGCGTTAAATTTAACCGCACATCACCCACACGCAATAAATTTTGGTTCAAATGGCAATGAGTAATCGCAATAGCCAGAGCATCTGCGGCATCAGCCTGCGGGTTAGCAGACAATTTAAGCATAGAGCGAACCATATGCTGAACCTGACTTTTTTCTGCCGCCCCAGTACCAACAACGGTCTGCTTGACTTGACGGGCTGCATATTCAAATACAGGAATGGATTCATTGGCCGCAGCCACAATCGCCACACCACGAGCTTGCCCCAGTTTCAAGGCTGAATCCGCATTTTTCGCCATGAAAATCTGTTCTATCGCAAAAACATCTGGTCGGAATTGGATAATAATTTCGGTAATACCGGCATAGATCCTCTGCAAACGATTGGGTAAATCATCTACTTTTGTTCGAATACAACCGCTACCAATATAGATAAGTTGCCGTCCCTGCTGGCGAATCACACCATACCCCGTAACTCTAGAGCCGGGGTCAATACCAAGAATAATCGCCATATCGATTTATTCCACCTGTGATATGGGATAAAAACGTTAGAGAAAGTGCCCTGAGATAAGGAACACTTTCTCTACGCTGTGAACCCTGATGGTAATTACAGCTGCGCTGCAATTTCATCAGAGATTTCACCATTGTGGTAAACCTCTTGAACGTCGTCAGAATCTTCGAGCATATCAATCAGACGAAGTAATTTAGGTGCTGTTTCTGCATCCAATTCCGCGTTGGTGGACGGGATCATAGAAACTTCCGCAGATTCTGCCTTGAAACCTGCTGCATCCAGTGCATCTTTAACATCGCCAAAAGATTCTGGTGTGGTATAAACGTCAATTGCACCATCATCATAAGTTTCGACATCATCTGCACCCGCTTCCAAAGCAGCTTCCATTACCGCATCTTCATCCAGACCCGGTGCATAGGAAATTACACCTTTTTTGGTAAACAGGTAAGAAACAGAGCCGTCTGTACCCAAGTTACCGCCAGTTTTGGTGAAAGCATGACGTACATCAGAAACGGTACGGTTGCGGTTATCGCTCAAACATTCAACCATAACTGCTGTACCCCCCGGACCGTAACCTTCATAAATGATGGTTTCCATGTTATCTGCGTCATCATTGCCAACACCACGAGCAATGGCACGATTCAGCGTATCACGAGTCATGTTGTTGGACAGCGCTTTATCGACGGCTGCACGCAGACGTGGGTTAGAAGCCGGATCGCCTCCGCCAAGACGTGCAGCTGTTACTAATTCACGGATAATTTTAGTAAAAATCTTACCGCGTTTTGAATCTTGCGCTGCTTTGCGGTGTTTCGTATTGGCCCATTTACTATGACCTGCCATGAAAATATCTCCGATAAAACGTCTAATAGATTAAATAACAAACTCTTCAATTGCCTGCCGGTTACTCCATGACTTAGTTAATCTGGCAGCCTCTTCGACCGCCAGCCATTGATAAGCCAAATGTTCTGTCAGCAGGATCTCACGCTCCTCAGGTAACACCAGCAAAAACCAATGTTCTTTATTGCGCGTTACACCCGGAGCATATCGATAACGTAAATGTGAAAAAATCTCATAATAAAGACAGCGTTGACAATCTGTCAGTTCAAAACCCGCATTAATAATATCAATGCCAATTTCTTCCTGTACTTCACGTAACGCCGCCTCCCACGGTTTTTCGTTCCCTTCAAGGCTACCGGTTACGGATTGCCAGAATTCAGGATCGTCCCGCCGCTGTAACATCAGCACCCTTTTGCTGGTAGCCGCATAAATCACAACCAATACAGACTCAGGGCGCTTGTAATCCATTATTCGCTCTCTTTTTTAACGACTGAGATTGCCAATTCTTCCAATGATGCAGGATTTGCGTAACTGGGAGCTTCAGTCATCAAACATGCCGCCGCCGTTGTTTTCGGAAATGCAATCACATCACGGATATTATCAGTATCGGTCAGCAACATGACGAGGCGATCCAAGCCGAAAGCCAAACCCGCATGAGGAGGAGTTCCGTATTTCAGGGCATTCAGCAGGAAACCAAATTTTTCCTGCTGTTCTTCCTCAGTGATACCCAGAATGCGGAATACTACCTGCTGCATCTCATTGCGATGAATACGAACAGACCCCCCGCCCACTTCATAGCCATTGATAACCATATCATAAGCATTCGCAATGGCAGATTCCGGGTCATGTTCCAATTCTGTCGCCGACATATCACATGGAGAGGTAAATGGATGATGCATTGCATGCAGACCACCCTCACCATTGTCTTCAAACATTGGGAAGTCAATCACCCAAAGCGGTTTCCAGCTCGCCAGATCAGTGATGTTCAGATCACGTCCCAGCTTCAGGCGCAGCGCTCCCATTGCATCGGTAACAACATTTTTCTTGTCAGCACCGAAGAACAGGATATCGCCATCCTGTGCATTGGTACGGGACAACAAACCTTCCACCACTTCTGCTGACAGGAATTTAGCAACTGGACTTTGCACTCCTTCCAGACCGGCAGCACGATTGTTAACTTTCATCCATGCCAGCCCTTTCGCGCCATAAATACCGACGAATTTGCCATATTCATCAATTTGCTTACGGCTCAGTTCAGCACCGCCCGGTACACAAATGGTAGCTACACGGCCTTTTGGATCGTTAGCAGGTTCAGCAAAAACAGCAAATTCCACGTTTTTTACTAAATCAGCAACATCCACCAGTTCCAGCGGGTTACGCAGATCTGGTTTATCTGAACCAAAGCGGCGCATCGCTTCTGCAAATGTCATTATGGGGAATTTACCCAAATCGACATTGCGTGCGTCAAGCCACAATTCACGGATCATGTTTTCCATGATTTCTCGAACTTGTTCCGCAGTCATAAACGAGGTTTCAACATCGATTTGAGTGAATTCTGGCTGGCGATCTGCCCGCAAATCTTCATCACGGAAACATTTCACAATTTGATAATAACGGTCAAAACCGGACATCATCAGCAATTGTTTGAAAAGTTGTGGTGATTGAGGCAACGCATAAAACTTGCCTTTATGGACACGGCTTGGAACCAGATAGTCACGCGCACCTTCTGGCGTGGCCTTGGTCAACATCGGGGTTTCCACATCAAGGAAGCCCGCATTATCCATAAAACGACGAACAAAATTGGTGACTTTTGCGCGAGTCTTCAAGCGCAGTGACATCTCTGGGCGACGCAAGTCAAGATAGCGGTATTTCAAGCGCTGTTCTTCACTGTTGTTCTGATTGCTATCCAGTGGCAATGGCTCTGAACGATTGAAAACCATCAGGCTATCTGCGAAAACTTCAACTTCTCCAGTGGCCATTTCTTTATTGATCTGGCTGTCAGGACGGGCTCGGACTATCCCCGTAATTTGAATACAAAATTCATTACGCAGTTCAGAAGCCTGAGCAAATGCTTCTTTTTGGTCTGGGTCAAAAAATACCTGAACGATACCTTCGCGATCACGCATATCAATGAAGATCAGGCCGCCCAAATCACGACGACGGTTTACCCAACCACAAAGAGTTACTTTTTGGCCTTCATGGGCCAGGCTCAACTGCCCACAATAATTAGTACGCATACAATATCCTTTTACTCAGCTCGTTATGCATTCTGCTGCGGAAATTTTGGCATTGTTCTTTAGGAAGAATTGTCAAAAAAGGCAGGCATTATACTGAAAATTCTGACCAGAGATAAGGGCATAACACAGTTCCTGGCAAGACAATTTTTTGCTAACTGATAATATTCATACTATTTATTATTAAATACTATGATTTATAGCGACAGTTTTCTTTTTGAGGTTTATCATCATTCGGCCGTTTTGGGTTAGGCAATGGAGTTAAAAATGGTTAGCTCGCTTTATATCGTTTTGGGCGCACTATTATTGATTAAGCTGTCTCTGGATGTCGTCAAGTTAAGAACACAATATCGAGTCGCCTATGGCGATGGCGGTTTTTACGAATTGCAGACAGCCATTCGCGTGCATGGCAATGCTGTTGAATATATTCCTATTTCAATGCTATTGCTGTTGATGATGGAGATGAATGGAGCCGCCGTATGGATGCTACATATTTGTGGCCTATTGTTGCTTTCGGGTAGGATACTGCACTACTTTGGCCTACGTCATCGCGAAATCCGCTGGCGCCGTATGGGAATGGGTGCAACGTATATATCAATGATAATAATGATTATCACCAACATTTACTACTTACCTTGGGAACAAATATTTTCTTTCTATGCGTAATTTACACTCGATATGTATAAATTACATGCATAAATGCAAACCTTAATGTACATCATGACACCCATGCATAAGAAAGCCCATCATTACCAAGGGCGGTATTCCAGCCGCCTGAGGTTTCTGCTGATTATCCCTTTCTGCCCCTTCCCGCATTCTGTTAGAATGCCCACTTCTTAATTGTTTCCAAAACTAATGTTGTTATGTCAAATCAAGATCCTCATAATCAACGGGACAGTTTGTTCTCTGCCCCAATCGCCAATTTAGGTGACTGGAGCTTCGACGAACGTGTTGCCGAAGTCTTTCCTGATATGGTGAAACGTTCCATACCCGGTTATTCCAATATCATCTCCATGATCGGTATGCTGGCCGGTCGTTTCGTGACGCCAGGTAGCCAAATTTATGATCTCGGTTGCTCCCTTGGGGCAGCAACTTTGTCCATCCGCCGCAGTATCAATACTGATGATTGCCGGATTATCGCTATCGATAATTCACCAGCTATGATTGAACGCTGTCGCCGCCATATTGATTCTTTCAAAGCCAGTACACCCGTTGAGGTGATCGAACAGAATATTCTTGATACAGACATTCAAAATGCTTCGATGGTAGTTTTGAATTTCACATTACAATTCCTGCCCCCTGATGATCGCCAGAAAATATTGAGAAAAATTTACGCAGGATTAAAACCCGGCGGGGTTCTGGTTCTGTCTGAAAAATTCAATTTTGAAGACCAGAAAATTGGCGAGTTACTATTCAATATGCACCATGATTTCAAGCGAGCCAATGGTTATAGTGAGCTGGAGGTCAGCCAAAAGCGCAGTATGCTGGAAAATGTCATGCGGACAGATTCTGTTGACACCCATAAGTCACGCCTTAAAGAAGTCGGTTTCCAGCATGTAGAAGTCTGGTTCCAGTGTTTCAATTTCGGTTCATTACTGGCAATAAAAGGAACTGAACAATGATCGATTTCGGTAATTTTTATCAATTGATCGCCAAGCACCCACTAAGCCATTGGCTGGATAGTCTGCCAGCACAATTGAGCCACTGGCAAAAAACATCACAGCACGGTCAGTTCAGCTCATGGGTAAAAATTCTGGAAAATTTGCCTGAGATCAAGCCAAGCCACCTTGACCTGAAAAATGGTGTCATTGCGACTCATGAGCCGGATCTGTCAAAAGGTGAAAAAGCTCGCCTCCACAATATCCTGAAAATATTGATGCCATGGCGAAAAGGTCCTTTTTCATTGTATGACGTTGAAATTGATACCGAATGGCGCTCTGATTGGAAATGGGAGCGAGTGCTGCCCCATATTTCTCCTTTAGAAGGAAAAACCGTACTTGATGTCGGCTGTGGCAGTGGTTATCACATGTGGCGCATGGTTGGCGAAGGCGCTCAATTGGTTGTGGGTATTGATCCAACTCAACTTTTTCTCTGTCAATTTGAAGCGGTCAGAAAGTTGCTGGGGAACGATCAACGAGCCCATCTTCTGCCATTAGGCATCGAACAATTACCCGAACTACAAGCCTTTGATACGGTATTTTCAATGGGAGTGCTCTACCACCGCCGTTCACCTCTTGATCATCTGTGGCAACTGAAAAATCAACTGGTGTCTGATGGTGAGTTAGTGCTGGAAAGTTTAGTGATTGAGGGTGATGAAAATCAGTGCCTCATTCCGGGTGAACGCTATGCACAAATGCGGAATGTCTACTTTATTCCCTCGGCCAAGATGCTGAAAGTCTGGCTGGAAAAATGTGGTTTTGTCGATGTCAGAATTGTCGATCATGCGGCTACAACACCTGATGAACAACGCCGGACAGAATGGATGAAGACCGAATCACTGGTAGATTTCCTTGACCCATCAGATCACAATAAAACAATTGAAGGCTACCCTGCCCCATTGCGTGCTGTTCTCATTGCCCGCAAGCCATAATATTGAACAAATATTAATGAGTGAACTGTCCAATATGGCAGTTCACACCTTAATTTCTAAGATTTCACTTTCCTTATGACGCAAGCGATATCACATTTACCGCTCAATCAGGTTCATCACTCCCTTCATCGACTCAACTAACTCACCATCAACACTGTAATGAGAATATTCATCTACATCACGATCGTCCGAACTCATCGCCACCCCTGCCTTTCGGTACTTCATGGTAGAAGGCACTATTTTACCCGCCGAGCTATGAACTTCCGTCATTCCGGCTTCCAGAAACTTACTGATATTACTCACCCTGACACCCGCGCCGGGCATAATTATCGGCCCACAGCTGGCTTGCATCAGCTCTTTTAACAGAGTCAGCCCCAGTTCAGCATTCTGCTGTTGGCCTGATGTTAAAATACGCTGCACTCCAAGCTCTGTCAGTTGTTCCAACGCAACATGCGGATTAAAACACATATCAAAAGCGCGATGAAAAGTCACAGCCATATTTCCCGACAGTGACATCAACTGCCGCATACGGAGTCTGTCAATATGGCCGTTTTCGCTCAAAATGCCGAAAACAATGCCGGGGAACCCCATATCACGGATACGGGCAACATCATTTTTCATGACTTCAAAATCCATGTTGTTATAACAGAAGTCTCCTCCTCTTGGCCGCACAATGGGATGCACAGGAATAGATAACCGCTGTAACGACTGTTGTAATGCCCCAAAACTAGGTGTCAACCCACCTTCCAACGGGCTTGCGCTTAATTCGATTCGGTCAGCGCCCGCATTTTGTGCAACCAGCGCACAGCTTATGCTATAACAGCAAATTTCCAGCTTTATCATTAAAAAGCCCTCCGAATACGAATTCGTCAACAAGTCATCATTTAACCTAAAACTACTTTATTAGTGAACTTATTAACCATGACAGTGGAATAACTTTATTTTTATCAAAATAAAACAAAAAGTTAACTCAACAACCACCGACTAAAGTCGGTGGTTGTTGAGTTATGACAAGGTAAAAAAATAAATTTT
Organism: Xenorhabdus bovienii SS-2004; assembly: GCF_000027225.1. Lineage (NCBI taxonomy): Bacteria > Pseudomonadati > Pseudomonadota > Gammaproteobacteria > Enterobacterales > Morganellaceae > Xenorhabdus > Xenorhabdus bovienii. The sequence continues at coordinate 2,234,796 of NC_013892.1, read as the reverse complement.
ACTGAAATATTTTTTAACTTTTTTTTGATAAAAGATTACCCAGTCATCGTGAAAAATTAATAATTCTGCATTTTCTGGTTATTTTTTACAATGACCCGCCAGACGATATCCCGCTTTTTTGGCTTCGGCTTCCGTTCGAAAATAGACCGCGTTTTTATCCGCTATAGTTTTATAACCAGAACAGTGGGCAAAGTGATAAATCTGGCTATTCTTATTGCCTTTAATTTTTTCACTCTGCGCGGTTTTTACGGTCGGGTTTCTGACGGGTGCCTGGTTGCCAACCGCTTGAAAGCTATTTTGCTTTTGGACACCATTTTGTACGCTCAACCCCTGGCCTGAATTTTTATGCCCCAGTTCCCATTTCTGGCTTCCGGTAACAAATGGGTTATGGTGCCCCATAATCCGGGCAATTTTATTATCTCTTTCTCGTTCCCACCCATCTACTGGATATTGACGATCCCATGCCATCATAAGTTGCTGCTGTTGACGAGACATCGCAAGGTTATAACGGTCGTGCATATAGAAATAAACTCTGGCAACTACGCCTTTAACTCTATCGCGCGGTTCAAACAGTCGTGATTTAAAATCAACTTTACTGCTACATGCCCCATACATATTTGCCATGTTTTTGGGAACCATTCCGTAAGCGAAGTTACTGCGATCACCATTGACTTCGCCAATCGAAGGCGCCAGATTGTGCATATCCGATTCTATTACGCGAAAAAACGGATCATTCTCAACACAGTTTTTTCTCCCGCCATTCTGCCAGCACTGCCGCTGATGCCCGAATACCCATGCAGGCACCATATGTTCCCATTCAATACGTTCCGCACGTGACTGCTGTGACCTGACCTGATAGCCACAAGAAGCCAGATCAACACGTCCGCCACTCTTACCTACCCATTGCCAATCACAGCCACAATACAATGTGCCAATTTCTGATTTGGTTTGTTCACTATAGACATTTTTTCTTGATTCTATTTTCGCTTGCTCAAAGCTGGTCGGCGCACTCCATGCATTAAAAGATATGGTTAATCCGAAAAACAAAAAATAACTTGCCCACAGGCTAATTTTACTATTCAAAATGATACCTATTTAATTATTGTGTATAACATCTGCCCTATCCTGCCTGACAAAGCAATAAAATGACAAATTTTATTCGTCGAGTGTATATTGATATTTATTGTTAAACTGATTCACTATTTGACTTAGTTAATATTAATATTACTTAATTCATAAAATAATCAGGTTTATTAAACTATTGAATTCTAATTATTTGAGTAGTATTAAACCAACTTAATAATAATTAAATTTAACCAAATAAATGACTATTAGCAATAAAATTAAACAACCTGAGCAAGAGTTGCTGGAGGTTGTAAGGAAATATTCAGGGAATGAAAAAGTGACGATAATGACGACTAACAGCTCAAAAAATAACTTACAGATTCAAGTTATCACTGCTGGTAAAAATCAATTAGATATTACCCTTAATTCATTTACTGATCAGACATAAATAACCGTGCAATTCCCTGCACGGTTTTAGGCATGTTACCAGATAGTTATCGAACAACCAATACCGATATATTAGCGTAGGAAACAATTCCTGACGCATTTGAGCCCAGTAAATGGGTTGAAATATCAGGCCGCCTTGAACCTACGATGATCAAATCTGCGCCAATTTCACGGGCAGTGGAGAGTACTTTTTCTCGTGGAGAACCAAAAGCAACGGAGAACGATACTCTATCTTTCGGTAAATTGATTTTTTCTACGACTTTTTTGAGTTCCTCTTCAGAATTTGTAACGGCTTTTTTAGCAAAAGCACTAAGCAAATCATAGTGATAGCTGTAATTTACAGAAAACCTTGAGATATCCGGAACGGCGTGAAACAAGTGAATTTTTGCACCGGAGATTTTCGCCAAGAATTCTGCATGCTTAATCGCATTATCAGTGAGTTGATCTTCTGGAATATCGATTGGAACTAAAATCGCTTTATACATACATACTCCCCTGCAATCGAATGTAACTACTGGCCATTACGCTTTTCTAAGTAATCAAGCCGCCATAAAAAACAGTAACAATCATTAATCCATTATTGCCAATAACCTATGTTATCTCACAACTAATACAGAGGTTTTCGCATATCTGACGATCCCCGCCGAGTTAGAACCTAACAAATGGGTCGTAATATTCGGCCGCCTTGAACCAATGACGATCAAATCGGCTTCAATCTCATCAGCCGTGGAGGTAATTTCGTCTCGTGGTGAGCCAAAAGAAATTGAATAGGAAATGCGATCGTTCGGTAAATCAATGGAATCTACCAGCATAGACAATTCCTTTTCGGCCTTGACGGTCGCTTTGTCTTTAATTTCCATATAGCCTAATGCATAAGCATTAATAATTGCGGATGAAATAGGGAGTACATGTAGAATATGTAACTTAGCACCTGTTTCTCTGGCGATATCAAGCGCACAGCGAACAGCCTTACTCGTTAGTTCTTCTTCTGAAATATCTACCGGTACCAAAATAGTTCTGTACATATGCACGCTCCTATTATTCAAATACCAAGCCTAGTTGATTCCCCGATTGTAGAGGGGTTCAGCATAACTTACTGTGAGTTATCTAACACCTCAACATGTTAGCGCCGATAACGGTTAATAGATAGGCATTTAACCTGCCAAATTAATGAACAAGCCAGCAATTGTTGCACTCATCAGATTGGACAGTGTTGCTGCCAGTAGTGCCCTCAGACCCAGCCTTGCAATATCTGAAGCCCTTTCGGGTACTACCGCTGTAAATGCACCGACAACAACCGCTATCGAACCAAAATTGGCAAAGCCACAAAGCGCGAACGAAATAACCGCGATAGTTTTGGTATCCAGAAGAACCGCAGGATCTTTTAAATAAGGAGAAAAATTCACATAAGCCACAAATTCGTTGATTGCTAATTTTTGTCCAATCAAACTCCCTGCCAGATCAGTATGCTCCCAGTTAACCCCCATGATATAAGCCAAAGGCGAAAAAAGATAACCCAGCAGGCTCTGCATACTCAGCCCCGTCAGGCCAAATAACTCGCCAATGCCGCCGATTACGCCATTGAGCAACGCGATCAAGGCAACAAATGCCATCACCACCGTCGCGACGCCAACAGCAATTTTCAACCCCAGCATGGCACCTCCGGCAGCCGCTTCGATAATGCTGGCCGGACGCGTCTCACTGAATGAAATCTGTTCAAACTGTACTTGTGAAGGCTCCGTGGCAGGACTGAGCAAACGAGCAAACAGAATCCCTCCCGGAATAGCCATCAAAGATGCCGCCAGCAGGTATTCTATCGGTACGCCCAACCCCGCGTAGCCAACCAGCATCGATCCGGCAATAGAAGCCATACCACTGCATATCACAGTGAAAAGTTCGTTGCGGTTCATTTTATTGACAAAAGGTTTTAACACCGCCGGTAATTCATTTTGACCCAAAAAGATTGTAGTTACCGCAGCAAAGGCTTCCACTTTACTAATTCGCATCGCTTTCTGAAAAGCATATCCCAAAATATTAATGACCCATTTCATGATCCCAATATAATAAAGAATAGATATCAAAGAAGTAATAAAGATAATAGCGGGCAGCACCTGAAATGCGAAAACAAAACCTGCCCCATCAAATAATTCATTCATTTTCGGCCCGACTAAACTCCCGAAGATAAATGAACTGCCAGCAGAACTATAATAAATAACGGCATTAACGCCATTGGCAATGTTATGAATTAACCATTTACCGGCGGGAACATACAGCATTATTGCACCAAGGCTTACTTGAAGTAATAATGCAGCGACCACCGTACGTAAGCTAATTATTTTTTTATTGACAGAGAACAAATATCCAACCAGAAGAAGTATTACTATTCCCATTAAACTGCGTAAAATATCCATCATTATATTCCCATTGTTTTTTAGCCAGCCTAAAAAAATCCCAAGGGATATTACCATGTTTCTCTTTCAGGCTGGCATTTATTTTATTGTAACATTGGATAAGATATATCGGATGATATTTACTGATGCTTATTTATTGCTTGATAAGCAATGGTAATTTGCGCTGCCAGTTTCGCATTATTGAAAACCAGTTCGATATTTGCCTGTAAACCTTCGCCTCCCGTCAATTCCGATACTCTGGTCAGCAGGAATGGGGTACTCTCCTTGCCATGAATTCCCTGTTCCTGCGACTCTCGGACAGCCTGTTCAATGGCGGCATTGATTTGAACTTCCGACATAGCGAATGGCTCAGGGATGGGATTGGCGATCACCAGCCCTCCTCTCAGCCCTGAATTCCATTTTGCTTTCATGGCTTGGGCTATCTGCCGGGGATTTTCAAGCGTCACACTCACCGGAAATGGGCTGGTACGGCAGAAAAATGCCGGTAATTTTTCGGTTTGATATCCCACAAGTGGCACTCCATGTGCTTCCAGATGTTCAGTCGGCAATGCCCGCCATTTCAGCAATAATCATCGTTGAAGCCACGGTTGTCGCCCCGTGTTTTTCCTCTGCCACGACAAACGGCAGATCACGGCGGCTGACTTTTGCAACCAAATGCCGTTCTTTCCCCAGAAACTCAATGTTTTCCTGAAATAATCCCGCTTTCATGCGTCCATTAATAATCGCAATGTGAGTTTTATCACAAATCGATCTTGATGTGAAATTAGGCGGAAAAGTTACTAACTCCATGCATAATTGCGTCGAAAAATCGATAAACCAACCAACAATAGACCTAAAAAAGGGGCTGATATTTCAGCCCCCTGTAATACCGCAAACTGATGTCAATCATTTTTCTCCAATGGGAAAGGAGCAGGATGTTTTGTGTTGTAGTTAAAAGTATACATAGCCGTGACTATCATCATCACAACCAGCGTCCATACAACTTGTTCGGCGCCTGTCCCCATCACAGCCCAAATACAGTAGGCAAAGGCAATAAAGGTGATCACTATGTAGCGCAGCTTTTCCTGTCTGAAATGCCCATGCCCCAGTAACAGCAGGGCTGCGCAGGTATACAGATAGGGTATCAGGGTAAAAATGACTGAAACGGAAGAGACCAACCCAAACTCTTTCGCCGCATTCGGGGAAATGCTGCTGAATTGGAAGATAGTCATCAATACACCGAGGATCAGCAGGCCAGCAACCGGGGTTCCCTCCTTGTTCACTTTGCCAAAAATAGCAGGAAACAGGCCATCATCGGCGGCAGCCTTAGCGGTCTGTCCAGCGAGCAACGTCCAACCGCCCAGCGATCCTAAACATCCTACCGCCGCACAAAATACAACCACCGCGCCTGCTGTATCACCCAGTGCCAATCTCGCTGCATCACCAAAAGGCGAAGATGAGAGTTTCAGCGCGGCATTCGGAATCATGCCCATAATCACACTGCTGGACAAGATGTAGCATACGGCAGCAATAAGTACGCCCCCGATGGTCGCGATAGGCACGTTGCGTTTGGGGTTTTTGACCACACCTGCGGCAACCGAGGCACTTTCAACCCCAATAAACGACCATAACGTCACGTTTAAAATACTTTGGATAGCACCAAAGGTATTTAGCCCGCTCACGTTCCACGCATCCATATACGTTTTACCGCTGAACCAGAACCAGCCGAATACAGCCGTCGCCACTATCGGAATAAGTGCCAATGTGGTAGCAACAGCCTGTACTCTGGTAATGACATGCGGCCCGATAATATTCAAGAAGACAAATACCCACAGTATCGCGATGCAAGTCATGGTCAGAATTATCGGGTCTTTCAGGATGGCGAAAAAGTAACTGAGATAACCGACGCCAATCACCACCATTGCGATATTACCAATCCAACAGGCCAGCCAGTACAGAACGTTGGTCTGGTAGCCTAAAAATGGCCCAAAAGCACGTCGGGCATAGGCATAAGAGCCCCCAGGGCTATCATCCAGTGAAGAAATCTTGGCATACACCATAGACAGCCCCACGGCACCGATGATCGTGACCAGCCATCCGAGAATGGCAATACCTCCGGTGGAAGCCAGGCTGGCTGGCAAGAGAAACACGCCTGATCCCATGATATTGCCCGCGACCATCAGCGTAACGGGGATCAATCCGACTTTTTTCGTCTCAGAAACCGTAGTCATAATTTAGTTTCCCGTTCTCATTTTTTTATGCACATAACGTGATAAACACCGTTGATAATCTCTGTTCCTTCCGTTTCATGCTCAAATCCGGGAAATTCGTGATCCCATTTTTGCAGGGCATGTAAGTAACTCATTTGCGGGCTGGTTTTATCTCCGAAGTTTTCCCCTGAAAGTAGCATCGGAATGCCGGGAGGATATGGAATGATGGAGTTGGCGGCGATACGGTGAGGAAGATCGTCGATCGCTACCATTTCGACGTTGTTGGTCACAATGGCCTGATAAGCTGCCCTTGGGATCATCGCCATTTCCGGCAGACCAGAATAAGCGTGATTTAACTTATCGCCCGGATTATTCTGACGCAAATAAGCGAACATTTTATCGCCCAACTCTTGCAAACCTAAGTTGCCATATACTTCCTGATATTGATTCACCAGATCAGGCAAAACTTTGTTGAGCGGCGTATTAGCGTCGTAATGATGTTTGAAAGAAAGTAAGGTATTGAGCAGTGTTCCCCATTTTCCTTTGGTAATCCCCATTGAAAACAAGAACATAATTTGAAAATCGGTAGTTCGGGTGGGTACGATACCATGCTGACTTAACCACGCTGTCACCAGCGCCGCTGGCACGCCCTGCTTCAGCAATTGACCATTATCTCCCATGCCGGGCGCCAAGATACTGACTTTGATTGGATCAAGCATACTCCAGTCATCGGGCAAGTCTTCAAAACCGTGCCAACTGTCTCCCGGACGCATAGTCCAGCAACTTTGTTCTTTGGTCAGTAAATCTCTTGGTGCATCTTCAAACGCAATTTTTTTGCCTGTCGCGGGATCGAGGACTTTTTCCTGATTCCACGGTTTAAAAAACCAATCGCCCTTTTCGTTGAAATCGCGATGCAAGCGCGCCAATGCCTGACGAAAGTCCACTGCTTCCTCAATCACTTCTTGCGTCAAAGAATAACCGCTATTGCCATCCATCATGGAAACCGCGATATCGTTTGAGGCGCAAATCGCATAGAGCGGTGAAGTCGTCGCATGCATCATATAAGCTTGGTTAAATCTTGAGAAATCAACGGAATTTCGACCATCGCGCACATGAATGAAAGAGGCTTGTGATAGGGCATTCAGCAACTTATGGGATGAGTGGGTGGCAAAAACAGTCGGCCCCGCATGATCCTTCGGATTACCGCGCATCGCGTAATGATCATGGTAAATGGGGTTAAAGCGCGCGTAGCCGTACCATGCTTCATCAAAATGTATCCTATCGACACTTTTATCCAGCAATTCCTGCACATGCCTGGCGTTATAACAGACCCCATCATAAGTGCAGTTTGTCACAACACTATAGGCGGGTTTACGGCTGGCCATACCTTGAGTCAATGGGTTCTGTTTCAGTTTTTTCTGTAGTGTTTCTGTCTGCATTTCCTGCGGATAAATGGGACCAATGATGCCATAACGATTACGGCTCGGTAGCAGATAGACAGGCTTTGCGCCTGTCAGGATAAGCCCTTGCTCGATGGATTTATGGCAGTTACGGTCAATGATGACGACATCGTCTTCGGTCATACAGGCTTGCATAATCGTGCGGTTAGAGCCTGATGTTCCTACCACAACAGAATAAGAGTGATCCGCGCCAAAGACTCTGGCCGCATTTTTTTCACTTTCACCAAATGCGCCGGAGTGATCTAACAGCGATCCCAACGAAGCGCGCTCAATTCCCATATCGGTACGAAAGAGATTTTCACCATAATAATCATGATAAAGGCGACCGACAGGGGTTTTATTAAACCCGACTCCGCCCTGATGCCCTGGCGCTGCCCAAGAATATTCATAGGTTTGGCTATATTTCATGAGTGCGGCCATTAAAGGCGGTAATAACTGTTGACGGTAACGCCGCATTGCCGCAATTGCTCTGCCTGCAATGAAATCGGCAGAGTCTTCAAGTATCCATGCAAATTCGGTCAACTGTTCCAGCAATTCATGATTTAGCAGAAATACAGTTTTTTCCCGATCACTTAATAAAAATACTGGTACATTTTCCTGGCGTTCAAACAATTTATTTAATAATTGCTGTATTTCCCGATATAATTCATCATCCATCAATGCGCAACTGACCATTAAGCAATCGAACGACTCATTGGATGCAATTATCGTGTAACTATCATCAAATGAATCGGCAATAACCACCTCAACATTTCGATCGGTTAATTTATCCGCCAACCTGTGTACGGCATTCTCAATATAATGACTGTGATATCGTGTACCTACTTCGTTCTTTGCTATCAATACTTTCATGACGTTTTCCTTACTCTACTCAAACTGGCAAAGTCAACTCAGCGCGACTTGGCAATTGCCATTAAATATAGTAGCTATTTGTGATTGTGCCATTCAGGTGCATAGAGGCATAATCTGAATCTTCGTCAATATTTAGCAAGACTGACTCGCAATACGTTGTCTTTTTCAAAATCCATAGAAATACATGACAGAGTCATAGGGTATTATTTAATATATTCATCGCCATCAATAAGCTGGCATCATAATCAGGAATTACGATTTTCTTTTCATGCATTATATAAAATGGAATTGAGTATTTATTTTTATCTTCTACTATGTAAGTCGCATCAATATATTCGCAGATATTCCATATTCTACAAATTTACAATAATTATGTCATCCTATGTATATTTTAGTTAATAAAGCGAAAGGATAATAAGCATTAAAATTAACACTACTTACATATAAAAATAATCGAGGTGTAACATGAGCATATCAATTACGACAATTCAATATAAAAATGCATATAATTTCTATCATAGAAATGCGATGGCAATATACGAAATAGATAACAAGAAATTTATGTTTGGACAATCCGAAACCCAAGGTAATAAGCATTTCATTCAAGAAATATTACCAGACGGTAGATTGGGTCACACGACTGAAAGCGGTAGCTCACCAATTTATTATGATTATGCAACTATTCTAGAGGATGGTGATAAAAAATATCTCTGTTGTATCAATACTAGCAGTGCAGCTATTCAGTTCTTGGAATTAACTCCGGATGGTAAAACAAAACTAGTATTCTCCGATAATTACTCTCAAGATGGTTTTGAAACCTTTATTCCCTACATGAATAATGGAGTTCTCTTTGCTTACCGTCAGAATGAAGCCTCGAAACGTTGGGAAATTGTAAAACTTGAACAAAAAAATGAATTATAATGGATTCGTTAATAAATGAATCCAATATTAACGAAGACGTAACACCTATTCTTATAGGTGTTACCATCCCCAATATCTGCCCACAATTCTCCCCAAACTACTCGCTAATTTCCCCTATTGGCTATTTATTGACTGATAATTCAAAACATCATTCTCTTAGCCATTCATAAGACTTGTACAACAACGCCGGTAAAAACCGGCGTTGTTGATGTGATAGGCAATCTTAAACTATTTTACCCTTTTAAAAATCGTTCTTAAGGCTATAAACGGCTAAACCATCTCCCTTTAAGACGACCATCTATAACACGATTAATTTGCCGCTGTCGCAGCATTATTCGCTTTTTCTAATTCTTCGTTACGCAGTTCCTTGCGAAGAATTTTACCTACATTTGATTTCGGTAATTCATCTCGGAACTCAATGAGTTTCGGTACTTTATATCCGGTCAGATAACGACGGCAATGTGTCTTAAGCTCGTTCTCAGTTAAGCTCTGATCCTTACGAACCACAAATATTTTGACGGTTTCACCTGAGTTATCGTTTGGAACACCTATTGCTGCCGACTCTAACACTTTAGGATGGGAAGAAACAACATCTTCTACTTCATTGGGATAAACGTTGAAACCGGAAACCAAAATCATGTCTTTTTTCCGATCAACAATATGTAAAAACCCGTTTTCATCTACATTGGCAATATCCCCTGTCGCCAGCCAGCCATCTTTCAATACTTCCGCCGTTGCTTCAGGGCGATTCCAATAGCCTTTCATCACCTGCGGGCCACGAACCCACATTTCCCCTGCTTGCTCCAAAGGAACTTCATTACCATCATCGCTAACCAGCTTAATTTCTGTCGAAGGTACCGGGAAACCAATGCTGCCACTATAATGAGTCAGGTTATAAGGATTACCCGAAACCAGAGGTGCACACTCTGTCAACCCATAACCTTCAAGTAAATGACACCCCGTTAAATTTTGCCATTTTTCGGCCACTATTCTTTGGACGGCCATGCCACCGCCAACCGACAAACGTAATGAGGAGAAGTCCAGTTTCTGAAATTCAGGGTTATTCAACCATGCATTAAATAACGTATTCACTCCCGACAAGGCAGTGAATGGGTAACGCGACAATTCTTTGACCGTTCCATTGATATCCCGAGGATTAGTAATCAACAGATTTTGCCCACCAAGTTCAATGAACAATAGGCAATTGACCGTCAAAGCAAAAATATGGTAAAGCGGCAACGCAGTGACGACTAATTCTTGTCCAGGAGCCATCAGCGGAGCGTAATTAGCTTTTCCCTGCTCAAGGTTCGCCAACATATTCCGGTGGGTCAGCATCGCTCCTTTCGCCACCCCCGTTGTTCCGCCGGTATATTGCAAAAATGCCAGAGCATCACCGTCCACATCCGGTTTAACATACTGCATACGGTAACCCTTGTGGATCACGTTGCGAAACGAAATGGCATCCGGTAAGTGATATTTCGGTACAAGCCGTTTAACGTATTTTACGACGAAATCTACAAGAGTCCCTTTCGGACGGGACAATTGATCCCCCATGCGCGTCAGAATAACGTGCTTAACCTGAGTGTTGAAAACAATCTTTTCTAAGGTATGCGCAAAGTTAGAAACAATAACTATGGCTGATGTTCCGCTATCAGTAAGCTGGTGCTCCAGCTCGCGCGGGGTATATAAAGGGTTGACATTGACAACCACCATCCCTGCACGCAGGACGCCAAAGAGAGCAACGGGATATTGTAATAAGTTTGGCATCATTAATGCCACGCGATCCCCTTTTTTCAGCCCCAGTCCATTCTGTAAATAAGCGGCAAAGGCGCGGCTACGCTCTTCCAATTTACGGAAAGTTATCACCTCACCCATGTTGATGAATGCGACTTGATCGGCATAGCGTGCCACAGCATTTTCAAACATTTCAATCAACGACAAATAACGGTCGGGATCGATTTCTGCCGGAACATCTGCCGGATAATGTTTTAACCAAACTTTTTCCAAGTTGAATACTCCTGAAATCTAATTGCTGTATAACCACTGACCATGAAACAAAAACCAGACCTGTATATTTAACAAATTATTAACTCAGCGTACCAGTTTGAAAAGAAACATTGTTCAGGTTGGCGATATACATCACTAATTTAATACTATATGTCGCTGCCAAAAAATAAGGCAGCTTCTGCTGCCTTATTTTTTTATTATTTATCAATTGGTTACTTAATTAATCAATACTTGGATGTATAATGCTTTGATTATACACTGATTTAATTATTTTTGACTTAAACTAACTTTATTATTCTAAATAGTTATAAGCAGAATAAACCAATAAAGTATAATTATTAGGAAGATAATAGTAAACAAAGATATGAAACCTTGAGGATGGCCTCGCCACTTACTTTATGAGGCCATTTATTTTGTATCTGCAAACTTTATCAGTCAGACAGGATCATTCGGTCAAAATCGTTTCAACAGGCACTGCCTGAGTCTCGCTTAAGTCACTCAATGCCTTTCCGACAAAGCGTCCTTCATGCTCGCCATCTGGCTCAGGTCTGGAAAATAAGGGGAACCATAATAGTTCCAGAAAACAGAGTTACCAACAGGTGGTAGATTAACACGTTCAGATTCATACCAGCGTTTAAAACCGACGACACTCATCACGACATAATTATACGGACTATTCCCCACCATTCCTTTTTCCAGATCTGTAATCGAACCCACCACTGTCACATACTGATCTTTAAAATCATTCGGTTCCAAAAAACCATTCACATAGGCATAAACTCGCCCAAGAGACGGTTTATTCAAAAGCGGAGCCGCATTACTTGCCAGTGGTAAAGCCAAAATTTCTAGCCGAGTTCTGTCTTTTTCATTTAAAACACTCAATACCTTTCCACCAAAACGCCCTTCATGCCCAATATATAGTTCAGGTGTATCTTTGACAGAAAGCAGATTTTCTACGGGTGTTTTGGTCGTTCCTTTTATTGCATCAGGAACTGATACACAACCTGTAAGTATCATTGCTCCCGCCAATGCAACCACTTGCAGCATGGCTCGATAGTGCGTCCCCTTAAGCATAAGCTCCTCCATCGCAGTAAAAATCACGCAAAAAAATTAACCTGAGCATCTTCTATATCCATGGACATCATTTCCCATCACAAGTTGCATCAGTTTTACATAATTACGTTTATTTACTTTAACGACCTGGTAATTTCTTCCATGTCACTTCATTGCGCAGATAAGTGGGTTCGGCATGTTCAACTGCCGTTGCTTCTCCTGCTTTCCACATCTGAACAGCCAGTGGAAGCATATCTTCCGCATGGGGTAAAGTAATGTCACTTTTTACCAAATCTAAATGAGAATCCAATAATTGAGGATAAGCTTCCCATCCTGTTCCGGCAATTGCCCAAACCCCAGTTAAGGCATTCATAATGGCCAATGCCTGTTCAGGCTTCAAAACTGCCTCGGTTTCATCACCCTGCCACTCACCTTGTAAATTACGGGTATATTGCCCCCAATAAACTTCTCCCATACGGGCGTCGATAGCAACCAGAACATTTTGCACGCCTTTCAGGCGAAATACCCCCTGCGCCATCGTTTTAAGGGATGAAACACCCAGCATCGGCAATTCAGCTCCCAACGCCAGACCCTGAGCAACGCCAATACCAATCCGCACGCCAGTAAAACTGCCAGGCCCTCGACCAAACGCCAGCGCATCCAACTGTTGCAGGCTCAAATTGCCCTGAGACAATACCGCCTGAACCATCGGTAAAATGCGTTGAGTATGTTCCCGGGGGGAAATTTCAAACTGTGCCTCAATGACACTTTCGTTCCAAAGTGCAACAGAACAAGCTTCAGTTGCAGTATCAATAGCTAAAATCCGCGTGGACATGCCTTAACTCCGGCAAGAATAGAATTCGAAATAAGGGGGCTATACTACCATAACCCCTGAGATTTTACTCTGACTCTATTGGACGTGATTTAAGGAATTCCACCGCTTTCGATAAATCACGTGTACGGCGGGCAGGCGGTAAGCTGTTAAGAAAAATTTCACCATATGGGCGCATTACTAAACGATTATCACAAATAATAACCACGCCATAATCATCAATATCACGAATCAGGCGTCCTACACCTTGTTTCAGGCTGAGCACTGCATCAGGAATCTGGACTTCACTAAAGGCATCCCCGCCTTTAAGCTGGCAATCTTCAATCCGTGCCTTGAGCAGCGGATCATCCGGCGCGGTGAACGGCAGTTTATCAATAATGACACAGGACAATGCATCACCACGAACATCCACACCCTCCCAAAAACTACCCGTCGCCACCAGTAGCGCATTACCCGCAGAAATAAACTGGGACAACAGCTGTCCTTTACTTGTTTCTCCTTGCACCAACACGGGCAATGTCAGGTTAGCACGGAATTCCTCCGCCAGACCGCGCACCATCTGATGGGAAGTACAAAGAAAAAAACAACGCCCCTTATTGCTTTCAATTAATGGTTTCAGCATACGTGCCAGCCATTTTGCCCCGCCATTCTGGTTTGGTGATGGTAAATGGCGCGGAACACACAGTAACATCTGGCGCTGATAATCGAAGGGGCTGGGCAGGAGCAACGTCTGTGCTTGTTTTAACCCCAAGCGTGCCGTGAAGTGGTCAAGCTGTTCATTGACAGATAAGGTTGCGGACGTGAAAATCCAGCAACCGGATTGTTCACGGATCATGTCACTGAATTTATCGGATACGGATAGGGGTGTTAGTGCCAGCAAAAAATGCCGTCCATAACTTTCGAACCAATAACTATAATTGGGTACAACAACGTCGATCAGCCTTTTAAGACGATTACGATAGATCGTTGCCCGTTCAAAAGCAGCATCCAACATGGCCGAGCGCCCCAGAGAGAGCTTCATTACGTCATAACAGAGTTCCAGTGCATCATCCAACCGTACCAGCATCCGCTGTATCTGTGGCTGCTGCAAGGCTTCACGGAGATTGCCCCGATAACTGTTATCTCCCAAGGACAGACGGAAATCCTGCGTACTTTGACTGAGACGATCCGCACTTTTCTGCAATTGAGCCTGATCCCGTACTTCAGTACGGTAGGCCATAATGATATCTCGTGATAAATCCATCAGTTGGCGACTACTCAATTGCTGGCCAAAATATTGGCTGGCAATATCGGGAAGCTGGTGTGCCTCATCGAAAATGACTACATCTGCACGAGGGATTAATTCGCCAAATCCGGTATCTTTCACCACCATGTCCGCCATAAACAGATGATGGTTAACGACAACAATATCCGATTCCATCGCTTTGCGGCGGGCTTTCAGTACGAAACATTCCTGATAGCGTGGACAATCACTACCGAGGCAATTGTCATTAGTACTTGTTACCAATGGCCAGACAATGCTGTCTTCTGCGATTTGGTGGCAAGTACTGATATCGCCATCTTCTGTCTGAGACGACCAACTTCTCAGCCTGACCACTTCTGCCAGCATTTCCGGCTCAAGCTGAGAACTGCCAAATGATTGCTGTTCAAGACGCTCAAGGCATAGATAATTTGAGCGCCCTTTCAATAAGGCCATCCTACCCGTAAACTTCAATGCATCAGCGACAGTGGGCAGGTCACGGTTATAAAGCTGATCCTGTAACGCCTTGGAACCTGTGGAAATAATTACTTTTTTGCCTGAACGTAGTGCTGGCACCAGATAGGCAAAAGTCTTACCCGTTCCCGTTCCCGCTTCCACCACTAATTGCCGCTGTTTTTTTATTGCAGCGGTAATGGATGAAGCCATTTCCCGCTGTGCATCACGGGGGTTGAAACCTTGTATCGCCTTGGCAAGTACGCCATTTTTCGCAAAATCGTCTGACACGAACCGTCTCTTTACAATAAAATGTGGCAGAATTATGCCAATACTGAGCAGTAATCACCAGCCAATTAAGCAGTAAAACTGTATAAATTAACAGGAGATTTAATGACTATTGAACGCATTGATCCAGATACCCGCTGGTCAGAAGCGATCATTCACAATGACACTATCTATTATACTAGCGTGCCAGAAAATCTGGATGGGGATATTACTGAACAAACTGCCAATACACTAGCTGCGATTGATATCATGTTACAGCGTCTGGGTTCAGATAAAAGCAAGATCATAGATGCGACGATTTTTCTGGCAAATAAAGCCGACTTTGCTGGCATGAATGCGGCGTGGGATGCATGGGTTGTTGCAGGAAGCTCACCTGTACGCTGCACTGTTCAGGCTGAACTGATGAATCCAAAATACAAAGTGGAAATCAAGATTATCGCAGCTTTATAACCTTCATTTTCCAGGTTTGCTATGGCATTGAGAACCTTTCAACTTACTCAATGCCATTCTATTAATTAAATTTAAAATATCACCATTGAAGGCATAGCACTTAAGACATTTTAATCATAACCATGCCAATCAATAGCAATACAATGCCACCCCAACCTTTGAAATTCAGTCTTTGATTAAACATAATCCAACCTGCTGCAACCGTGGCAATAATCCCGAATGCGCCCCAAATCGCGTAAGCGATGGAAAGTTCAATACCTTTTACTGCCTGAGCCAGTGCGCTGAATGCTGCCAAAACAGCCATCAGCGATAAAACCCCTATCCAGAAGCGCTGAAAACCGTTGGACAGTTTCAGTAAAATATTCGCCACAATTTCCAGCAGAACCGCCAAAACAAGGAAAGCGGCATGCCACCATTCAAATGGTGTTAACATGTTATGCCTCCTTCAGTTGAGGATTAGAGGCTTTTTTTGTACCGGATTTAATCAGTGCAATTCCTGCTATCAACAGAGCCAATCCACCGATTTTCATAGGTGACAGTGATTCATTGAACCACAATACGCTAAAGGCTGTAATAAACAGGATACCAAACCCTTCCCATAGGGCATAAGCCACGCCCAAAGCGACCTTTTTCACGGCAATGGCCAGCAAAATATAAGAAGTTGTGATCATGGAATACATCACAATCATGCCGGTAAAATCACCTGAAACACTGGCTTGTTTCATGGACAGAGTACCAATCACTTCTGTCATAATCGCCAGTGCAAGAAATATCCAATAAATCATTTTTTTCTCCTGAACATACTGTATGTAGCATGCCAAGACACCAAACCATTAATACCAATAAGATTATTTAAAAACGTGATATCAGAATCAGCCTGACATTTTGGCGAAAAACTAGAATCGTCCGGTGAAAAACCGGTTAGCAGGAGAAGACCCTAAAGTGCACCGCACCAGTAGTGTTCGCTAGATAAGATAGCGGAGAGAAAAAGAACATGTGTACTGCGTTGAATTTTACTGCTGTATTGAATTGTGACGCTTTTGGCGCTATTCATGATGTTTTATTCTTTCATCACACGATGATCACTGTATGATATACTACGAATCTCCATATTAGTGGTGTTAATTGTGGGTATATTTCTAACATAGCCTAAAATAGAAAGCAATGTCTTGTTTTTATTTCTTATTTTTCTGCTTCACATAATATCTATTTTTCTTCATCAGGTAACATTTTGTGATTATCAGAAATATCCTGTTTGCTTTTCATTACAAATGACAACAACACGTTGGAATTGATAAAAATCAGTCATTCAGCCGGACATTAAACCCGGCTGATTGTACAACAAAATTAATTACTTTTTGTTATTAAGTTACTCAAACTCATTCCACGAGCGCCCATCCCGGGTAATCATAGCAATGGAAGCCACTGGCCCCCAAGTTCCTGCTTGATAAGGCTTCGGTGGTTCGTTATCTGCTTCCCAAGCGTCCATGATGGAATCAACCCATTTCCATGCTTCTTCTACTTCATCACGGCGGACAAACAACGCCTGAATACCACGCATGGCTTCCAGCAGTAATCTCTCATAAGCATCTGCAAGATGTGTCTGATTGAATGTTTGAGAGAAACTCAGGTCAAGTTTTGTAGTCTGCAAACGATGCTTATGCTCCAGCCCTGGTGCTTTATTCAGGACTTCAATATCAATACCTTCATCAGGTTGCAAACGGATCGTCAGTTTGTTCTGTGGCAATTGCTGATAAGAATTGGCAAATAAATTCAATGAAGGCTCTTTAAAATAGACGACAACTTCAGAGCATTTAGCCGGTAAGCGCTTACCTGTTCTTAGGTAGAAAGGAACACCTGACCAACGCCAATCATCAATATCAACGCGAATCGATACAAAGGTTTCAGTTTTACTGATTTTATTCGCACCCTCTTCTTCCAGATAACCCGGTACTTTCTTCCCATGCACGAAGCCTGCGGTATATTGCCCACGAACGGTTTTTTCCCGCACATTGGTCTGATCAATGCGACGCAATGAACGCAGTATTTTAACTTTCTCGTCACGGATGCGGTCTGCGGTTAAATCAGATGGTGGAGACATGGCAATCATGGTCAGGATTTGCAGCAGATGGTTCTGGATCATGTCGCGCATCTGTCCGGCCTGGTCAAAATACCCCCAGCGCCCTTCGATACCCACTTCTTCAGCAACAGTAATTTGCACATGATCAATCGTACGATGATCCCAATTATTGGCAAACAGTGAATTGGCAAAACGCAGCGCTAATAGGTTCAGTACGGTTTCTTTACCTAAATAATGGTCAATGCGGTAGATTTGGCTTTCATTGAAATATTTTGCCACTTCATCATTAATCGCTCTGGAAGATGCAAGATCTGTCCCCAGTGGTTTTTCCATCACTACGCGATTAGGCTCTTTATTCAATCCCGCAGCCCCTAACCCATGACACACGGAGCCAAAGGTATTTGGCGGCATGGCGAAATAATGAATAGCTGGCAGGCTGTCCTGCTTGAGTATTTTCGCCAGTCGGGTGAAATGTTCCGTTTCATTGACATCTAAATTACAAAACTCCAGACGTGAACTGAATTTTTTCCACAATTCTGGATCAAGTTTTTCAGACATAAACGTTGCCAACGCTTCCTCAACCACCTTTGTGTAGGCTTTTTTATCCCAGTCAGCACGACCAACTCCGATAATTCGGGTGTCTGGATGGATATAACCCGCTTTTTCCAACTGGTAAAGGGAAGGCATTAATTTCCGGCGTGCTAAGTCTCCTTTCGCCCCAAAAATCACCAAATCACAAGCCTGAGCTACGGATGTCACCGCCATGTTGCATCTCCTCAATTACGGGATATTGTAATTTTTTTACAGAACTCGCGGGTAATGTACTCTTTTGATTATAAGCAGTAAACACTCATTTATTCATGTAGACTGCTAAGGGTAAATCCTACCTTCCTCATGTTCTGTGTACGATTTTTACGTTAAAACTGTATTTTGGTTGATATTTATACCGCACTGTAACAATTTACTGAAAATTTCCAACGTTTAAGAAGTAATCTTACCAAGTTGAAAATTAGACACTTGTCATATTTTCATGAAAAATAGCAATTTATTCAGTTTTTGCCACTGCCAGCCTTCAATAACAAGTAGTATATTTTCATGAAAGTTACATAGATTTCTCCTGTTAATGAAATCGTTAAAACCAAAGGTTGAACTGCGTCTTATGAATACACTGGAACGTCTCCAAAATAGCCTTGATATTTTGAGTAAGTCAGAAAAAAAGGTTGCGCAGGTCATCCTTGATTCACCACATACTGCCATCCATTCAAGTATTGCTACCTTAGCTAAGATGGCGAATGTCAGTGAACCTACAGTTAATCGTTTTTGTCGTCGCCTGAACACGAAAGGATTCCCGGATTTTAAACTACATCTGGCACAGAGCCTGGCGAATGGTACGCCTTACGTAAATCGTAATGTGGAGGAAAGTGACAGCGTCACGTCTTATACCAGCAAAATTTTCGAATCGGTGATGGCAAATCTAGAAACGGTTAAAAGTAATCTGGATATTACGGCCATTAACCGTGCGGTTGATCTGCTGACTCAGGCAAGAAAAATCTCTTTTTTCGGATTGGGCGCATCAGCCGCAGTCGCTCATGATGCCATGAACAAATTTTTCCGCTTTAATATCCCTATCACCTATTTTGACGATATTGTCATGCAGCGAATGAGCTGCATTAACAGTGCCGAAGGGGATGTTGTAGTTCTAATTTCTCATACAGGACGAACCAAAAATCTGGTAGAAATCGCCAGATTAGCCCGTGAAAATGACGCAACTGTTATCGCCATCACTTCAACGGGCTCACCGCTGGCACACGAAGCAACCCTGTCTATTCTGCTGGATGTCCCCGAAGACACGGATATTTATATGCCAATGGTTTCCAGAATTGCTCAACTTACCATTATTGATGTACTGGCAACGGGTTTTACATTACGCCGAGGCTCAAAATTCAGGGATAACTTGAAGAGAGTCAAAGAAGCGTTACGCAATTCTCGGTTTGATAAGTATGAGTAAATCAGAAAAATAGACTGTGTTTTTGTTCACTATTTATCAGCCCTCTAGGCTGGTAGCATAATGGAAAGTCTCCTCCCGTCAGTATCATTCTTATTACGGGGTTGATAATCAAGAATCTAAATGGTTAGCTTACGGTAATCAAAAACCCTATACTTCACAGGTCAACGGAGTAATACATGTCCAGACGGCTCAGAAGAACGAAAATCGTCACTACGCTAGGCCCTGCAACGGATCGTGACGGCAATTTAGAGAAAGTCATCAGTGCGGGTGCCAACGTTGTCCGCCTTAATTTCTCTCATGGCACTGCGGAAGATCATGTTCAACGTGCTAATAAAGTGCGGGAAATCGCAGCCCGTTTGGGCTACCACGTGGCTATCCTCGGCGATCTCCAAGGGCCTAAAATACGCGTATCCACTTTTAAGGAAGGCAAAATTTTCCTGAATATTGGAGATAAATTCCTACTGGATGCCAATCTTGGTAAGGGAGAGGGAGATAAAGAAAAAGTTGGTATCGACTATAAGGGATTGCCGTCTGATGTTACAACCGGTGATACTCTGTTACTGGATGATGGACGCGTTCAATTGAGAGTCCTGGATGTTCAGGGCATGAAAGTTTTCACGGAAGTTACTGTAGGTGGTCCACTTTCCAACAACAAAGGCATCAATAAACAAGGTGGCGGTTTGTCGGCTGAAGCGCTGACAGAAAAAGACAAACAAGATATCATTACAGCAGCAAAAATTGGGGTTGATTACCTTGCGGTTTCTTTCCCCCGCTCAGGTGAAGATCTGAATTATGCCCGTCGCCTTGCCCGTGATGCAGGTTGTGAAACCCAAATTGTCGCAAAAGTTGAACGTGCGGAAGCTGTCAGCAGTGACGATATTATCGATGAAATCATTTTAGCATCTGATGTGGTCATGGTCGCCCGTGGTGATTTGGGCGTTGAGATTGGTGATCCTGAGCTAGTTGGTGTCCAGAAAAAGCTAATTCGCCGTGCCCGTCAACTGAATCGTGTCGTAATTACCGCCACTCAAATGATGGAATCCATGATCACTAACCCTATGCCAACGCGGGCAGAAGTGATGGATGTTGCCAATGCAGTGCTTGATGGCACTGATGCCGTTATGCTTTCAGCCGAAACTGCCGCGGGTCAATATCCTGCGGAAACTGTTGCAGCAATGGCGCAAGTTTGTCTGGGCGCAGAAAAAATGCCAAGCATTAATGTGTCCAAACATCGATTAGATATTACATTCGACAGCATTGAAGAGGCCATTTCAATGTCAGCCATGTATGCTGCCAATCATCTGAAAGGTGTCAAGGCGATCATTGCCATGACGGAATCAGGTCGCACAGCACGCATGATGTCACGCATCAGTTCCGGTCTGCCTATATTCTCCATGTCACGCCATGAATCCACCCTGAACCGCACCGCTCTCTACCGTGGTGTTACACCGGTTTATTGCAGCACCCACACTGATGGGATCTCCGCCGCAAACGAAGCCGTCAATCGCCTGCGCGATAAGGGTTATCTGACTTCTGGTGATGTGGTGCTGGTTACTCAGGGCGATCAGATGGAAACGATTGGTAGTACCAATACCTGTCGAGTGCTTGAAGTAGAGTAATTGGCTACCAATGAATAGCATCAGGGGCAGAATATGCTGCCCCTGATATTAAAAAATCAGAGATCTTTCCTTTTATAAGGCTCTATATCCCCTGCTTTCCGTGTTTTAAGCAGTTTCAGTATCCACGTATACTGTTCAGGATTAGGACGCACCAACTCCTCCAGCTCCTGATTCATGCGACGGGCAATATAAGTGTCATCCTGCCCTTCAATATCATCCATCGGTGGACGGATATAGATATCCAACTGATGAGTCTGGCAATTATAAACAGGAAATAATGGCACAACGGCTGCCCGACTGACTTTCATCAAGCGCCCAATCGCGGGTAATGTCGCCTTGTAAGTAGCAAAAAAATCGACGAATTCACTGTGTTCTTCGCCATGATCCTGATCGGGCAGATAATAGCCCAAGTGCCCCTGACGGATAGACGCAATAAACGGTTTGATCCCCGCCTCACGGGAATGCAGGCGGCCGCCAAAATGAGTCCGAACTTTATTCCATAAATAGTCAGCAACGGGATTGCTCTGATGATGAAACATGCCCGCCACTTTTTGATCACGCGCAGCCAACAACATAGCTGGAATATCAATAGCCCAACCATGGGGAACCAGTAAAATGACATTCTTACTTTGTGCTTTTAACGAGTGAAGTATTTCTTCACCATGCCACCGGGTGCGCTGAAGCGTTGATTCAGCTCCCTTTAGACAAAGCTCCGCCAGCATGACAAAAGACTGAGGCGCGGTTGCAAACATTTTATCAATCAACGCTTCACGTTGCTGTTCCTGTAGCTCAGGAAAGCAATAAACCAGGTTGATTTTCGCCCTCCGACGAGCACTTTTCGCTTTCTTGCCCGCCCAAATACCCATCTTGGCTAACAGTGGATCACGCCATTTTACCGGAACATAAGCCAATCCAGCCAATATTCCCACACCAGTCCAAAGCCCCCAATAACGAGGATGCAAATAGGATAGATGAAACGTTGGGACATATCCCAGTTTACTATCTGTATCTTTCTCTTTATTCATGAGCTAACTCTGATGGTTCCAAAACAAGCTTTCAATACACAAGCTTCCAACAAAAATAATATAAAAGCGGATGATATCAATCATCCGCTTTTATGTCTGTTAATAATCGAGTGAGCGATGCATTCAATCCAGCAATAATTGAGGCTTGATACCCCTGACTTTAGCTATAAATTCCGAGCGCTCTTTACCGTTTAATCCGCCAGAGCGAGGCAATTTAGCCGTAAGTGGATTTACTGGCTGCTGGTTATTCCAGAATTCAAAGTGTAAATGTGGGCCAGTTGAGCGCCCTGTATTACCTGACAGGGCAATACGTTCACCACGCTTCACTTTCTGGCCTGGTTTCACCAGCAATTTTCTTAAGTGCATGTATCGAGTGGTATACTGGCGACCATGCCGAATGGCAATAAAATTACCTGCGGCACCATCAAACTTAGAGACAATAACTTCCCCATCCCCTACAGCCAGAACAGGTGTCCCCACAGGCATGGCAAAATCCACACCTTTATGTGCAGTAATCCTCCCAGTAACAGGATTTAAACGGTGCGGATTAAAAGAAGAAGATAATCTGAATTGTTTCATAGTCGGAAAACGCAGGAAGCCACGTTCCAGACCAGACGCATTGCCATCATAAAAGCGGCCATCATCTGCACGGAAAGCATAATAATCATTTCCGCCACTATGCAAACGAACGCCCATTAACTGGCTCTGCTCACTTTTTCCATCCAGCATTTCACGGGACATCAGCACAGAAAAGCGATCGCCCTTACGCAATTTACGAAAATCTATCTGCCATTGCAGCGCTTTTGTGATATCTCTTGCTTCACCACTGGTTAATCCAGCGGAAAGAGCACTACCAGAAAAACTGCCATTTATCTTGCCCTTGACAATCGTATTTTTCCACTCCCCTTTCTGAAATGCACTTGTTTCTTTAAAGACATCACCTTCACGGGTATAAATACGGGTTTCACGTCGTGATATACCCCATGTTAACGTTTTTAAATTACCATTATCATCGATTGTCCATGATAATGACTGCCCAATGTTTAAATCGCGCAATGACTTATACTGATTGGCCAATAAAGCCACATCAGATGAATCAATCCCAAACTGGGTCAAAATAGAACTTAAGGTATCCCCATCGGAGACAACATATTGGTGAGGATAATTTACAGTTGTATCCGAACCACCCTCTTCATCTCCAATTCCTTCATCAGGGAGCTGCTCATCGATATCGCCTATCGAATCGTCGGTCGCATCTGAGATATTATTTGGGGTACTCAGAATAATACTGCCTGTTCTTTCTTCTTGTTCATGGTAAGCAACTGGCCGCCACACTGCGACAGCTAAGGTGACTAACGTCAGAGAACCAAGCATTAGCTTGTGTGGTCTCGGCAAGTTGTTGTATACCAGAACGATAGTTTTAACTATCTGCTGCACTAATAAAGTTCCTTATTGTACTAATTCAGGCAGCTCGCGTATTGTTCAGACAACTGAGTTATAAATTTCATATAGCTGTCTTTATTTAATACTATGCCACTTCCCAATGGGTCTAGTGTTCCCGTACGTACATCAGTACCTTTTGCTACTGTGTGAATAACGGCTGGCCTGAATTGAGGTTCAGCAAAAATACATGTGGCTTTCTGCTCAACTAATTGTGTTCGTATATAATGTAATTTCTGTGCGCCGGGCTGTATCTCAGGATTAACCGTGAACACACCTAATGGGGCCAACTTGTAATGTTTTTCAAAATAACCGTAAGCGTCATGAAAAACGAAATATCCCTTCCCTCGCACAGGTTTTAGAATACTAGCAATATTTTTGTCAGTTTGTACAAGCTGTCCATTGAATTTACGTAGGTTTACTTCTAATTGCTGCTTTTGTTGCGGATACTGCTCAACAAGTTGAATATAAATTGCCTGAGCCACCTGCTTCGCAATCTCCGGAGAAAGCCAGATATGCATATTATATTCACCGTGATGGTGATGTTCGTGATCAGCGTCATGTTTAGGCTGACTCGATTCTTCTAAATCATTTTCATCTTCATTGTTTTTCAATAGCAATGGTTTAATGGTGGATAATTGAGCAAGCGCCAACTGTTTGTTCTGCGCAATTTTGGTTATCGGCTTCGCCAGAAATGTTTCCATATCCGGACCGATCCAAATAACCAAATCGGCCTGATTAATCTTACGGATATCGGAAGGTCTTAACGCATAATCATGTGGAGACGCACCGTCAGGCAGCAATACCTGAGTGTCTGTTACACCATCAGCAATAGCGGCAACAATAAAACCCAGCGGACGGATAGATGTGACAACATCGGCCTGCGCAGAGTAATTTACCCCTGTCATTAGCGCAGTAGCCAACACTATTTTGCGAAAAAATTTATGCGCGTCTTTCTGTGGTTTGTGTAACATATATTAATATTCCATGCATTGAATTGTAAAATGTTATATTATAACATCTCAATGATTCTGCAAGACTCTTTTAGCATGTCCATTATGATCACCCTAAAAAACATTACGGTCGAATTTGGTAGCCGCAAGGTATTAAACAATATCACTTTCAGTCTTAGACAAGGCAAGATCCTAACGTTAATCGGCCCAAATGGTGCGGGCAAATCAACACTGGTTCGCGTTGTTCTGGGCTTGATTCAACCAACTTCTGGAACTATCGAACACAGTCATCCACTGAAAATCGGTTACGTCCCACAAAAAATCAGCCTTGATCCTACCCTGCCCTTAACGGTTAAACGTTTCATGATGCTAAGGCCAAATGTTAAATCAGCAGACATCATGCCCGTATTAAAGCGTGTCAATGCTGAACATTTATTACAGCAACCCATGCAGAAATTGTCAGGAGGAGAAACCCAACGGGTTTTACTCGCCAGAGCCTTGCTCAATCATCCTCAGCTTCTGGTGCTTGATGAACCAACACAAGGTGTCGATGTGAATGGCCAACTGGCGCTTTACGATTTGATCAATCAAATCAGAACAGAACTTAATTGCGCCGTGTTTATGGTATCCCATGATTTGCACTTGGTGATGGCGAAAACAGATGAGGTTTTATGCCTTAATCAACACATTTGCTGTTCTGGCACACCTGAAGTGGTGTCTATGCATCCAGAATTCATCGCAATGTTTGGCCGCCATGGTGCAGAGCAACTGGCGGTCTACCGCCATCACCACAATCATCAACATGATCTGAGAGGAAAAATTATTTTGAAAAACGGTGGGGAGCCACGTCGATGATTGAGTTATTACTTCCAGGCTGGCTGGCTGGCATTTTATTGACCATCGCCGCAGGGCCGCTCGGCTCTTTTGTTGTTTGGCGGAGAATGTCTTATTTTGGTGATACTCTGGCACACGCTTCATTGCTCGGCGTGGCATTCGGTTTTTTACTAGACGTTAATCCGTTTTATGCCGTTATTGCTGTTACGTTGATATTGGCAATGATTTTAGTCTGGCTGGAAAAACGCCCACAATTAGCGGTCG
Source organism: Xenorhabdus bovienii SS-2004 (assembly GCF_000027225.1). Classification (NCBI taxonomy): domain Bacteria; kingdom Pseudomonadati; phylum Pseudomonadota; class Gammaproteobacteria; order Enterobacterales; family Morganellaceae; genus Xenorhabdus; species Xenorhabdus bovienii. The sequence continues at coordinate 2,208,905 of NC_013892.1, read as the reverse complement.
ATACTCTGCTGGGTATTATGGCGCACAGTGCGCTATCTCTGGGATTGGTAGTCGTCAGCTTTATGACCAATATCCGAGTCGATATGATGGCATATTTATTTGGTGATCTGCTGTCTGTCACTTATGAAGATCTCTGGCTGATTGCAGCGGGTGTTGCCATTGTTGCTGGGTTGCTGACATGGCAATGGCGTGCTTTGCTGTCGATGACGGTCAGTCAGGATTTAGCATTTGTTGATGGCATCAAAATCCAGCGCTTACGTGTGCTTTTAATGCTGGTTACAGCTTTGACCATTGGATTGGCGATGAAATTTGTCGGGGCATTGATCATCACTTCTCTATTAATTATCCCGGCGGCCACTGCCCGTCGATTTTCCCGTACACCAGAGCACATGGCAGTTTTTGCTATTGCTGTTGGTATGCTTGCTGTCACGGGAGGATTAACTTTATCGGCATTTTATAATACCCCCGCCGGACCTTCTGTTGTGCTCTGCTCGGCAGCATTGTTTGCATTAAGTTTGACGTGTAAGGCGAAAAACTGATAATCCAGATTAGCAATATAAAAATTGAAAATATGATAATGATTTTTTATACCATATAAATACAAGGGGTTATGATCTCAATGATTGTCAGATACCCCTTTAAAATCCGTTACGCGCAGGACTCATCGTTCCGAAGTACTGGATCTGATTTGTCGGCGAAATGGCGATGAATTTCGCCTTATCCGTCGATGATTTGCTGAAGAAAAACGCTTCTGCCTTTGGCTGACTAACTTGTCTGTAGAGGAATTTACGGGCAATGACATCATAGATTTATCGTTGCCGCTGGCAGGTAGAGCGACTGTTCAAAGAGTTAACATCACACACAAACTGGCAAGGATTTGCGACTAGGAAAAAGACATTAACCACAGGACTGTTTACTGGCTATGACCAATAATAGAAACTCTTCTCCAAAGGGCATGGTCGGAAACCTGTTTTTGAGTACTATCAATGGGTTAAAGGGGAGGATTGTCCCCTTGATGAAAAGGCTATTGTGGGCAGATAAAATAGTTGCTAGATCCAGCAGCTGACAAGAATTATCCCGGCTCAGCGCCCCTTTTTCTTACGCCCAGACTGGGTAAAGCGCTTACGGGAAGCCGAGTTGCCGTCTGATTTTTCGGCGTTTTTCGGCTCGTTAAAGCCCGTTTTTTTAGCTGTAACGTGCTTAGTCTGCGCTTTTTTCGCCGATTTTTCTTCGGACGATGAGTTTTCAATCAGCTTAAATAACTCGATCAGTTCGTCGTCGGTCAAATCTCGCCACTCGCCCTGTGGCAGTCCTTTCAAGTTGACGTTCATGATGCGCGTACGCTCAAGCCTAGTAACTTCATAGCCAAAGTGTTTACACATGCGGCGAATCTGGCGGTTAAGCCCCTGCACCAGCGTGATACGAAACACAAAAGAAGCTTCTTTCTGCACTTTACATTTTTTGGTCACCGTTCCCAGCATCGGCACACCTGCGCTCATGCCCTGAATAAACTCATCGGTCACCGGTTTGTTAACTGTTACCACGTACTCTTTTTCGTGATTATTTCCGGCACGAAGAATCTTATTGACCAGATCGCCGTGATTAGTCAGAAAAATCAGTCCCTGGGAATCCTTATCCAGACGCCCGATCGGAAAGACACGCTTGCTGTGGTTAACGAAATCACTGATGTTATCCCGCTCACTATCTTCCATCGTAGTGATGATGCCAACGGGCTTATTCAGCGCAATAAGCACTAGGTCTTCTTCATCACGCGGCTCGATAAGCTGACCGTTAACTTTCACTATATCTCCGGCAAATACCTGATCGCCAACAGCAGCTCGCTTACCGTTAATAAAAACATTCCCCTGTTCGATGTAACGATCGGCATCGCGACGAGAACAGATGCCGCTCTCGCTAATGTATTTGTTAAGACGAATAGATGGGTTGATCAGCATGATTTCTCCGTAAAAAGCAGACTATACCTTACCCGAGTTACGTTGCGAAGCTTGATCGGGGTGAATTGTGCGGGGCGGCTCTATCGTATTAACAGAGAAAGTCTGTGTAAAAGTGAGGTTGATGAATAATTACACCGGAAGTTGATAAAAACGTCATTTTTACCGGCTGGCTATACCTCACTTTTGACAATTTCTCTGATACAGAAAGGATGATATTTGATCGTGATTTCACCATCAGTAACAGCCAAAGTCGGGTTTGGCAACCGTTCATTTTTTCCTTTCGGATGACTTTCCTTCATCCGAAAATTATCTGGTAAAGGTTGAGGTAATAACTTTTTAGCTTCACAAATAAGTTGCTCTGGTGGTACAGACAGCACCAGTTCGACATGTTCCCAACCTTGGTGGACATAGTGTTTTTGGCTGGGATAAGGCAATTCCACGCAATCAATTTTCCAGTCAAGTAGTACTATTGGCTGGTTCAGATCAAATAAGCAGATCGGACGGCCATTAATGATACTTTCAGATATTAACTGACCACATTGCAGAAAGCCCTTACGCCAACGATCAGCTATTTTACTTTCATTACAACGCAGGGAAATATGGTCTGCTGAATATTGTTCGAAGTGTAAGCCAAGATGCCCTTCAAATTGCTTAAGTTTTTGCTCAAATCCGGCTAAATCAGCCACTAAATCCTGTAACTCAGAAATTTTTGAAAAATGAGACATTTCTTCCCCATTAAATAAACCGTAAAAATTGCGTTCCATTAATGTGATATAAATCACAAATTGTCTATTTTTGCCGAAATATCACTCAGTAAGCGACTCATTGAAGTTGGCATAACGACGAATCACCTGAAAGACAGACTAAAAACAAAAAGTAACACCACCAGAGGTGGCTGATGGTAGCATGCAGGACCCCGAATATGGTATAAACCCCATTATTTTCTCATAACCCACACGCTTAAAAGTATTGCATTTCCAAAATGCGTAAGCTTTCGTGCGTAACTTAAGGTAACACAGTGAATATACAGGTTATTCTTTCAGAAAAAATCAGCAATGCGCTGATTGAAGCTGGCGCTCCAACCGACAGTGAAGCTCACGTCCGTCAATCTGCAAAAGCACAATTTGGTGACTATCAAGCGAATGGTGTGATGGCAGCTGCTAAAAAGGTGGGAATGCCTCCTCGACAATTGGCAGAAAAAGTCATCAGCCAACTGGATCTGCAAGGAATTGCCAGCAAAATTGAAATTGCAGGCCCGGGTTTTATCAATATTTTTCTTGATAAAGCGTGGATTGCAGCAAATATAGAAACTGCCCTGAAAGATGAAAAGCTCGGTATCACCCCTGTGGAACCGCAAACCATCGTTATCGATTATTCTGCTCCCAATGTCGCCAAACAGATGCATGTTGGGCACCTGCGTTCAACCATCATTGGTGATGCTGCGGCACGTACCCTTGAATTTCTTGGGCATAAAGTCATTCGAGCCAACCACGTTGGTGATTGGGGAACCCAGTTCGGGATGCTAATCGCCTATCTGGAAAAGATCCAGAACGAAGATGCCAATGACATGGCATTAGCAGATTTAGAAGCTTTCTATCGCGAAGCAAAGAAACATTACGATGAAGATGAAGAGTTTGCTATCCGCGCTCGTAACTACGTCGTCAAACTGCAAGGCGGTGATGAATATTGCCGTGAAATGTGGCGTAAGCTGGTAGATATCACCATGTCCCAGAATCAGCAAACTTATAACCGCCTGAATGTCACATTGACAGAAAAAGACGTTATGGGTGAAAGCCTGTATAACGATATGCTACCGGGTATCGTTGCAGATCTGAAACAACGTGGGATCGCCGTTAAGAGTGATGGTGCGACAGTGGTTTACCTTGATGAATTCAAGAATAAAGAAGGCGAACCCATGGGCGTTATCATCCAGAAAAAAGATGGTGGCTATCTTTACACCACGACGGATATAGCCTGTGCCAAATACCGTCATGAAACCCTGAATGCCAGCCGTGTGCTTTACTACACCGACTCACGTCAGCACCAGCACCTGATGCAAGCTTGGGCAATTATACGGAAAACGGGTTATATTCCAGCATCTATGTTACTCGAACACCACATGTTCGGCATGATGCTGGGCAAAGATGGTAAACCATTCAAAACCCGTGCCGGTGGTACAGTAAGACTGTCCGACTTGCTGGATGAAGCGATTGAGCGTGCAGATACCCTCATTCGTGAGAAAAACCCAGATATGCCAGAAGATGAACTGAAAAAAATCGTGGAAGCGGTAGGGATTGGCGCGGTGAAATATGCAGATCTTTCCAAGAGCCGTACTACAGACTATGTTTTCGACTGGGATAATATGCTGGCCTTTGAAGGCAACACGGCACCTTATATGCAATATGCCTATACACGTGTGTCATCTATCTTTAAACGTGCAGATATCGATGAAAACAACCTGACACTGCCGGTGATGCTGAATGAAGAACGCGAGCAGGCATTGGCAACCCGCCTGTTGCAGTTTGAAGAAACGATCACTACTGTCGCCCGTGAAGGTACGCCACATGTTATGTGTGCATACCTGTACGATCTCGCCGGTCTGTTTTCTGGTTTCTATGAGCACTGCCCTATCCTGAATGCCGATAGCGAAGAGCTGCGCCAGAGCCGCCTGAAGTTAGCTCTGCTGACAGCGAAAACTTTGAAGCAAGGTCTGGATACTCTGGGTATCCAGACTGTAGAACGGATGTAATAACCCTCCACAAAGCTGAAAACTGGCGTGATATTATTTTATTACGCTGGTTTTTTCCTTTTTTCACCTCTGTTAGCGTTTTATCATCTACCATATAAATAATATTTAACTGGAATTACAGTTTATATTTAATTATGGAGATATATAAAAACAGAGGCGATTATTATAGAGAAATACTTGGCTATTATATTATTCCAACTTATTATAGCTGTATTAATTTTAAAATAGAATATCATTGAGTTTAATTATTAATAACCAATTTTACGGTTGTAAGTTATTATAAACAATAACAAGAGATTCGCAAAAAACTTATTAATTTATTTTTTATAATATATAATTTATTATTTTAATTAAAATTTACAATATAAAACTATTAAGATAATAATTTAAAAACATATTAAACAATAAATTACAAACAATAAGAAAAATAAAAATCTATGGTCCCCACCTTTTTTGCAACACTGATTTTTGATTGATGTTGGCTTGCTTAAATCTATCCGGCGTCACTATGGGCAGGGATGCCCGCGCCTCGATGAGTTCCGCACCTGATAAGCCTAAAAAACCGCACGGCTTCAGAGAGCCATTTTTTATGTCAGGATTCCATCAGGTCGATAAGCCGTTCATGTCATCAATAATCAGTCTTCGCAAAACCAGATTGGGAACTGCTTTAATTAACGATTAACCTGCCAGTCAGACTGGCGTCGTCGTTACCTTTCGAACACAGTTTGCCGTGTTGTGATTGCCCAGGCTATCCGGGCTAATTTGTTGGCCAGCGCACAGGCCACAACATTTGAGTGTTTTCGCTCAAGCTGAGCCTTTACCCATTCAGCCAGCCTTCCTGACTGATAATCGATTCTCTGGATAAAGACTCTGGCGCACTGGACAAGTAACCGTCGCAGATTTTTGTCTCCGCGTTTACTTATCCCTAAAAGCGTATTTTTGCCACCCGTGCTGTACTGGCGTGGTACCAGACCGGTTGAAGCAGCAAAATCCCGGCTACAGCCATACTGCTTACCATCGCCCAGCTGCGATGATAAGACGCTGGCAGTTATCGGACCCACGCCCAGTATTGTCTGAAGACGCTGTCCTGTTTCATCACGTCTCAGCTCCTGCTCCAGTGCCGTCTCAAGCTCGGTGAGCTGTTCGACAAGATAAAGATAATGGGCATGTAAGCGCATCAGCAACTGTGCCAGATAGGGAGGAAGTTCGTTCTCTGCCAAGACGGTTGAAAGTCTTTTTATCACGGCGGTTCCGATCGGCATACTGATGCCAAATTCCAGTAAAAAAGCGTGCATCTGATTAGTGGTTTTAACCCTGTCTCTGACCAGTGATTCTCTGACCCGATGCAGGGCGCGCATAGCTTGTTGCGCCTCTGTTCGTGGTTGCACAAATCGCATGGAGGGACGAGATGCAGCTTCGCATATGGCTTCAGCATCCACAAAATCGTTCTTGTTGCTCTTTACAAAAGGACGAACAAATTGTGGAGAAATCAGCTTCGCTTCGTGACCAAAAGCAGCGATCCGGCGAGCCATAAAGTGAGCACCGGCGCAGGCTTCCATTACAACAGTCGCTGATGGCGATCCCGCTAAAAACTCCATCAGTCTGGCGCGGGTAAATTTTTTACGCAGCAGGGCCTTTCCTGATTTGTCCTGACAGTGAACGTGGAAAGAATGTTTGCCGAGATCAATACCAATAAGCGTAACGTTTTGCATGATGGTCTTCTCCTGAAAGAAACACCCTGCCAGCATACCGCTCACAGGGTGGTGGGGACCATCTCATTAACCGCCCAATAAAAGCTTGGACGGTTGTATTAAATGAAATTATTTATTAATCAGGGAATCACTGCAATCCCCTTTGGGCAAAATCTTTTAGCCTAAATCCCATCAAGGCCAGAGCTGCAAAATAACTACCTGCTCCCGCAATCACTACGCCCATTAAGCGTAGTAGGCGCATTGCCATATTGCCCTGTTCCCATGCTGGCATAACCCACAATACTGCCAGCAGTACCCCGACCATCACAGCAATTGCCACCACCAATTTAAACAGAAATATTCCCCATCCCGCCAAAGGTGTGAAAATATCACGCTTACGCAGTTGCCAATAAAGCATGCTGGCATTGAAGCAGGCAGCCAGACCAATAGAAAGCGCCAGACCTGCATGTTTCAACGGGCCAATAAAGGCTAAGTTCATCAACTGGGTTAGGATTAAAGTAGCGATAGCAATTTTTACCGGTGTTTTAATATCCTGACGGGAATAGAAACCCGGGGCGAGAACTTTAACCACAATCAATCCCATCAAGCCAAAACAATAGGCAATTAACGCCCGCTGAGTCATCTCAGCATCAAAAGCAGAAAAGTGACCATATTGAAATAATGATACCGTCAGAGGCTCCGCGAGAATACCGAGAGCAACTGCACAGGGTAACGCCAGCAAAAAACAAAGACGTAGCCCCCAATCCATCAGTTTTCGATATTCTTCGTGATTACCACTGGAAAAACTTTTCGCTAGTGAAGGCAGCAAAATCGTCCCTAACGCTACACCCAGTACACCAGAAGGCAGTTCCATTAAACGGTCAGCGTAATACATCCATGAAACAGAGCCTGAAACCAGAAATGAGGCAAAAATCGTATTAATGATTAATGAAATCTGGCTGACCGATACCCCCAGAATCGCGGGCCCCATTTGACGGATAACCCGCCATACAGCACTGTCACGGAAAGAAACCCGCGGCAATACCAGCATGCCGATCTTTTTCAGATGGGGAAGCTGATAGGCCAATTGCAAAATCCCTCCGGCAACAACTGCCCAACCCAGTGCCAACACTGGCGGATTGCAATAGGGAGCCACAAACAATGCAAAAAAGATCATACTGACATTAAGCAGTGTCGGGGCAAAAGCAGGCACCGAAAAGCGGTTCCAGGTATTCAGAATTGCACCAGCCAAAGAAGCCAGCGAAATCAAAAAGATATAAGGAAACGTAATTCTAAGTAAATCACGGGTTAAAACAAACTTATCCGGTGTATCCGTAAATCCCGGCGCAGTCACATAGATGATCCAAGGTGCAGCAATTACACCTATCACTGAGACGATAGCCAGAATCAATGTCAACATACCTGAGATGTACGCAATAAAAGTACGTGTTGCTTCATCCCCTTGTTGATTTTTGTATTCGGCAAGAATAGGAACAAAAGCTTGCGAAAAAGCGCCCTCTGCAAAGATACGACGTAACAGGTTAGGTAATTTAAACGCAACAAAAAAAGCATCCGTTGCCATTCCTGCGCCAAATATACGAGCAATAATGGCATCACGGATAAAGCCCAGCACGCGGGAAAACATCGTCATTGAACTGACCGCTGCCAGTGATTTCAATAAGTTCATGGTATTGTTCTAAAGTTGTATTCTTATGGAGTTAAGCATAAAAATGTAAAGCTATCCCATAAGGCATCATAAAAATGACATATAAAGCAACCTAGCGGGATAGCAGCCAGTGTTTAAAGTCTAACAGACAAAGACCCTGTCTACATTTTCTATATTACGCCCTATTAGACTTATCTCGATATTCATAAATCCACTTTACCCCATGCATCATCAGTTAATGCCGTCAGCACATGATCCTGCCAAATACCATCTATCATTAAATAATTCTTGGCATAACCTTCCTGCTCAAACCCCAATTTTTTGAGCAGATTCCCACTGCGATGGTTGTGTGGCATATAGTTAGCCATGATCCGATGCATTTTCTGATAGCGCTGCATATAGCGAATCGCAGGTTGCAGTGCTTCATACATCAATCCTTGTCCTTGCAATTTCCCCGCCAGAGAATAACCAAGATAACAAGAATGGAACGCGCCGCGTACAACATTAGTAAAATTCGCCATCCCCATAATTTCACGCTCATCAGAGTCCAATAATACAAAATTAAATGTCGCATTCTGCCGTTGTAACTCAGCGATATAGTTCAACCGATTTGTCCATCCAGAGGGTTGATAAAAACTGCCATCCCTTGTTGGCTCCCATGGCTTCAGGAAATTTTTATTGTCTGAATAATACTCAGCCAATCGATAAGCATCACGTTCATATACCAGACGAATAACCATCCTATCCGTAATAAATCGAATTTTGGGCGATGCAGAACGATAACCAAACATGCCTTCTCCTGATGTTTGTCTTGAAAAATTCTGGATAATTTATCTCTTATTAAAATTATTGCCTATTACCCACGATAAAAAAATATCATCTATAACCCTCTACCTTAAAGAAGAGATTAGGGTCAGAATAATAAGAACTTTATATTTATTCTCTCATATTTCAATGGTGCGCAATGTCGTTGGTTTCACAAGCACGTAGCTTGGGTAAATACTTCCTGCTATTTGATAATTTATTAGTTGTTTTAGGTTTTTTTGTCGTTTTCCCCCTAATTTCAATTCGTTTCGTCGAACAACTTGGCTGGACAGCATTGATTGTTGGTTTCGCTCTGGGGCTTCGTCAGCTTGTTCAACAAGGCTTGGGGATCTTCGGGGGTGCCATCGCAGACCGATTTGGTGCCAAGCCGATGATTGTTACTGGTATGTTATTGCGGGCACTGGGTTTTGCTCTGATGGCAATGGCACATGAGCCATGGATATTGCTACTTTCCTGCGTTCTATCAGGATTGGGAGGAACCTTGTTTGATCCTCCCAGAGCGGCTTTGGTCATTAAGTTAACCCGTCCCCATGAGCGAGGGCGTTTTTATTCAATCCTGATGATGCAGGACAGCGCAGGTGCCGTGGTTGGCGCACTCCTCGGAAGCTGGTTGCTGCAATATGATTTCAATATTGTCTGCTGGATTGGTGCATCCATTTTTGTGCTGGCCGCGTTATTTAACGCCTGGCTACTGCCTGCATACCGTATTTCTACAATCCGTACTCCTATCAAAGAAGGTATTATGCGGGTTATTAGAGATCGGCGGTTCTTTTACTATGTGCTGACATTGACGGGTTATTTTGTCCTGTCAGTACAAGTGATGCTGATGTTTCCGATTATTATTCATGAAATTACCGGCACTCCTACCGCCGTCAAATGGATGTATGCCATTGAAACCGTTATCTCCCTGACATTGCTTTACCCCATCGCACGCTGGAGTGAAAAACATTTCCGACTGGAACAGCGCTTGATGGCGGGCTTGTTTTTGATGAGCATCTGTATGTTTCCGATCGGCTGGGTCAATCAATTACATACACTGTTTGGCCTGCTTTGCCTGTTCTATTTAGGCTTGGTAACAGCAGATCCTGCTCGTGAAACGCTGAGTGCTTCACTATCTGATCCACGGGCGCGTGGCAGTTATATGGGATTTAGCCGTCTGGGTTTAGCTCTGGGTGGTGCGATAGGTTACACCGGTGGAGGATGGCTCTATGATACTGGCCGTGTCTTGAATATGCCGCAATTACCTTGGATTTTGCTGGGATTGTCTGGTTTGATTACCATTTATGCTCTTCATCACCAATTCAATAAAAAGAAAATTGATCCTGTGATGCTTGGCAGACACTAATCCTATTAGAAATAGTGTAGAATCTGTCCGTTGAAAATAAGAAGGAGTCAATATGAAAAGATTTTTCTTAGGGGCAGCATTAGTGCTGGTAGGATTAGTCAGCGGCTGTGATCAATTTAAAGACTTCAGCATCAACGAAGGTCTGATGAATGATTATTTGCTCAAAAAAGTGCATTATCAGAAAAAAATCAGCATTCCGGGTATCGCGAATGCCAATATCACGCTGGGGGATTTATCCAGCCAGATAGGCCGTCATGATCCTGAAAAAATTGAACTATCCACGCAAGCAAAAATTCAACTTGCAACGCTCTTGGGTACGATTCAGGCTGATATGAAACTCACTATCAAGGCTAAACCCGTATTTGATGCAGAAAAAGGCGCTATTTTCGTGAAAGGGCTGGAAATCGTAGACTACCAGACAACACCGGAAAAAGCAGCGGCTCCGGTTAAGGCATTGATTCCTTATCTGAATACCTCTTTGAGTGAGTTTTTCGATACTCATCCGGTTTATGTTCTGAATCCAGAAAAAAGCAAGGCCGAGGCAGCGGCCTCACAATTCGCCAAAAGGTTGGAAATTAAACCCGGGAAATTAGTTATTGGATTGACCGATAAATAATTTTTATCGTCATTGAAATAAAAGGGCAAATTATCCATTAATAATTTGCCCTTTTATTTTATCAATTAGTGACCGATACACTTGCCTGTTCATAGCCTTCAGCTGAACTAATATCGTGACACTGTCACTCAGATTCTAATTCATCACGCAATGCCTGCAACGCTTCACGAGTGACAATCGCCAGCGTTCGATAAAAACCACTGGTTGCATGGGCTTCAACTTTACCGAGGAACTGCCCACACCAAGGTAAAAGATACTCATCAAACAACATAATTTGTGCTTGGACTTCATCTTCAGCTGCCTGATCTTCCAACCATGACACAGCCAGCAATAGAGAGCCGAACTGATCAGCAGGAGTCTCGGACAGTGACATTCCCCGCTCTGTCAAAAACTGACGTACTTCACCTTCTTCTCTGTCGGTATAATCAGATCGACAAACAGCAACGCTCGCCGATTCTCCGGTAAACAGAGCGTGATAATCAGCTGCCATCACTGACAATTCACTGTTTTGCTGTAAACGATCCAGCCATTCATCCTGTTCCAAAGGCCATGCTTGTTTTAGTTTCCCCTCAGCAATCATAGTGATTAAAGGTTGCAGAACGGGATCTTGCGGTGCGCGGTTAAACAATGTACCCAATATACGGCAAACAATAGAAAATTCGTTCATAACTTGATTCAATCCCAATAGATTATCAAATAGCGTTATTGTCCCTAATCGCCTGCCATGCTGTAAAGCAACTTGTTAATAGCCACGTTCCCTATCGACGAGACCAGTTGGCATTTCACCCCGTGCCATCCGCCGGATATTTTCACAGATGACATCCATAGCAGCCTCAGGAACAGTGTTAGCAGCAATATGCGGAGTCACATGGATACGAGGGTGAGTCCAGAATGGGTGCATATTTGACAATGGTTCTTCGGCAAACACATCAAGGGTTGCTCCTGCGATATAACCTTTATCAATAGCAACGAGCAGATCCTGTTCGACAAGCTGCGCTCCTCGCGCCAGATTAATCACATATGAACCCGATTTTAGTTGGCTGAATAATGACAGATTAAGGATACCACGCGTTTCGGGAGTATCAGGGAGAAGGTTAATCAGCACCTTGCAGCCAGAAAGAAAATCACCCAATTGCTCTTTACCGTAAAAACTTTCGACACTATTGAGTTGTTTTGGCGTCCTGCTCCAACAACGCACATTGAAATCAAATTCCATTAATTTCCCAATTACACTTAGCCCTAATACTCCGGCTCCTAAAACCCCGATAACAAATTCTTTCCGGTTATGTGGAGACATAGGAGCCCAGAGGCGCTGTTCCTGGTATCGTTTATATTCATCCATACGGCGGAAATAATGCAACACTGAGGTAATGGTATATTCCTGCATCTGCCTGCCCATTCCTGTATCTTCGAGGCGGATCAGTGGAACATCAGCCGGTAACATACCGGGATTTTTCGATTCTTGTTTGAAAATCGCATCGACACCAGCACCCAGTGCGAATATGCCTTTTAGCCCCTGACGATTGGCTAACATTTCATAAGGTGGCTGCCAAACTAATGCATAGTCTGCGGGCTCTTGATCACCACTAAACCATTGCCTCACTTTGGCATCAGGCAGACGTGCCTGAATTCCTTGAATCCACTCATCGGTATTAGAGGAAGAGTGAAAAAAAATAATATTCATACAATCTTATTCCTTGTTGTTTTTTTGATAGGGTTAACCGATTGCTGAAATGGTTGCAAGCCTCTGCCAAAAAGCGAGGAATGAAAATATTGATAATGTTACCCAGTTAACATATTTACCACTACATATTACAAAAAGTGCATCTGCTTTAGTAAATGACTATCAAACATTCAAATTGTTTTTTATTTGTGTAATCAGTCAAAAAGCCTGAAAAAATCGTCATAAGCCTGTTGACGCCTGCCCTGCTTTTCCCTATAGTTACGCCCCGTTGCAGCGACGAACTCAAGTGATATCGCTACAACAACAAAATGCGGTGAGGTGTCCGAGAGGCTGAAGGAGCACGCCTGGAAAGTGTGTATACGTGAAAACGTATCGAGGGTTCGAACCCCTCTCTCACCGCCATATTCTAAAAAAGAGCCTGAACACAATAATCAGGCTTTTTTGGTTACTCTTGATAGGGCGTTGAATCTATTATTTAGTAACCCTTGCGGAAATTCCTAACAGGATAACCGCAGAAACAAAACACGGTGAGGTGTCCGAGAGGCTGAAGGAGCACGCCTGGAAAGTGTGTATACGTGAAAACGTATCGAGGGTTCGAACCCCTCTCTCACCGCCATATCTCAAGAAAAATCCTGAACTTATGTTCAGGATTTTTCGCATTTATATTCCCCTGAAATAAAGGTGAAAAGCTTCGCAGAGTTCACCTCAACAACCTGCTCTAATGGGAATATCTTAAAGATTTATGGCTTAATTACACCTTATTCTAGGCTAATCCAAAGGACATACCCGAATAATATGGCCATCGGGATCTTCAGCAAGGAAAGTACGGCCAAAAACTTCGGTATGGGGTTCCTGTACTATTTTGATCTCAGGGTTCTTTCGCCATTCATCAAAGCATCGATCAACATCTTTACCGGATGGCAGCATAATACCGATTTCAGTAAATCGCGGAATAGCACGATCAGGCTTTACTCCTCCACTCCAAATAGCAAACAATACTTCACCACCAGCAGAAAATGCCACATAACGAGAGCTGGCAAATATCGGTTCGGCATTGAAAATTGTTTTGTAAAAAGCAGTTGAATGCTCAATATCAGAGACGTAAACAAGCTGGAGATTGGGTTTTGGGGATACTGTCTCAACGATATTTTTCAGCCTTAATACGGTTTCAACCAGATCTTGCGTACCCTGCTTAAAGAAGCCTTCGGCCTGAACAGCGGGAATATTAGCATCAGGTTCAAATGAAACGGTCACCTGAATACGGCACGCCATATTGTTTTCATCTGTAATAATTTGATGTCTGAACGTTAATATTCCCATTTGCGGAAGGTTAACCTGATTGGTAAATTCTTTATTCACTTCGATATTTGAAAGATAAAAGCGAATTTCCGGCATTCCACTTAATCTCATTTTGCCGTATTGACCCGTTTTGATCTCCCCTTCAAATTGAAGATATTCAAGATCGATTTCCCATTTTTTCCGCAAATTAAAATCAACATAATGTGCCCAAATATGGGATGGTTTAGCGTTTACCGATGTAGAAAATTTGAGTGTTAACATGACAAAACTCTCACAGTTAAATGTATCACATTGAAGATTAAGCGAGCTTTTTAATACAGTAGAACTGCCCGCAGAGTATCAATGGTGAGTGACAATTTCTGTCAGTAGTCTTTATTTGGCTAACGAGAAATTTTTTCCATTGCTCTCCATTCTTTGAGCAATACTTGCCTTGAACGGGGGTAACATTGTTTTTCAATTTTCAAACGCATGATCCTATCTGATCTGAAATGACGAAATTCCTCGCGTAATTCACACCATCCAATCACAATGCTGATATTTTCAAAATAACCTAAGGCGAATGGCCATATTGTTCTTTCTGATGGGATATCTTTTATATCCAGATAAGCGAAAGTGATTTTATGCCGGGTATTGATCGCCTGACGTATCTGCTGAATCTCGACAACCGGCTGAACAGCCGTCGCAGCAGGCCCGATCAGTAAGGAGCTTGCCTCCAACATTTGTTTCAATTCTGCCGGGATCACAGCCGCAATTTTGCTTATTGCATTATTTGCAGATTCTTTTAGTTGGGAGTCTGCACGTTTAGCCACCCAATTCGCGCCCAATGCCAACGCCTCTATTTCATTTTGTGTAAACATGAGCGGTGGTAACACAAATCCAGGTCTCAAAACGTATCCTATTCCCGGCTCACCTTCGATAATCGCGCCTTGAGCCTGCAACGATGCAATATCCCTATACAGCGTTCTTAAGCTGATATTCAATTTCTGCGCCAACACTTTTCCCTGAACCGGAAAGTGATAACGGCGCAATATTTCCATGAGAGATAACAAACGCTGTGCTCTAGACAATTCGTCCCATCCATTCAAGTTAACCGACTCATCAATCTCTAATAATACGCAACTATCATAATTTAATTGATTAAAAAGATAGTTTTTTGATCCCTTAAATAAGATCATTGTTATCTTAATTGCCCTTTCAGATTTTTTATTTTATTTTATTTTATTAATAATGCTGATAAATTGACCTCTAAAGGACTTAGAGAAAATGACCATATACGATTTAAAACCCCGTTTCCAAAATCTACTGCGTCCTATCGTAATTTATCTGTATAAACAAGGAATTAACGCGAATCAGGTCACTTTAACCGCGCTGTTCTTGTCAATCTTTGCCGGTTCACTATTGAGCCTATTTCCTTCGCCCCACCTCTACTGGCTGCTACCCATTTTTCTTTTCATTCGCATGGCCCTGAATGCCATTGATGGCATGCTGGCACGGGAACATAACCAGAAGTCCCATCTGGGCGCTATTTATAATGAATTGGGGGATGTCATTTCTGATGTTGCCCTCTATCTCCCCTTCTGCCTTTTACCTGATGTGAACAGCTTCAGCCTGTTGATTATTTTATTCCTCACTATCTTGACCGAATTCATCGGCGTACTGGCACAAACGATTGGTTCATCACGGCGCTATGACGGCCCGATAGGAAAAAGTGACCGTGCTTTTATCTTCGGAGCTTATGGGTTGATTATTGCGATTTTCCCTTCGGCCTTGGGCTGGAGTAGCTCTTTGTTTGCTTTCATGATCATTTTACTCTTAGTGACTTGCTATCAGCGCGTTGTTAAAGCCTTACGTGAAATCCGGCTGGCTGAACAGTCACACTCCAAATGAGGCGTTAACATGACACCACAACTCGATCAACGTATTGCTGAAGAACATTATTTCACCACATCAGATAATGCTTCTCTATTTTACCGTTACTGGCCACAGCAACAGGCCAATCCAGACAAAGCGATCATTATTTTTCACCGTGGTCATGAGCACTCAGGACGCATCCAGCATGTCATTGACGGACTCGATCTGCCTGATGTTCCTATGTTTGCGTGGGATGCCCGTGGACACGGTAAGACAGAAGGGCCACGCGGTTACAGCCCTTCCATGGGAACGTCGATTCGTGATGTTGATGAATTTGTCAGATTTATTGCCAATCAGTACAACATCGCCATGGGAAATATCGTAGTTATCGGCCAGAGTGTCGGAGCGGTATTAGTCTCTGCTTGGGTACACGACTATGCGCCGAAAATCCGCGCCATGATCCTCGCAGCACCCGCATTTGATATTAAATTGTATATCCCTTTTGCCACGCAGGGACTGCAATTGATGCAAAAAGCACGAGGTATTTTCTTCGTGAATTCCTATGTGAAAGCCAGGTATCTGACTCACGATGAAACCCGAATTGCCTCTTATAATAGCGATCCGTTGATTACCCGGGAAATCGCCGTCAATATTCTCTTGGATCTTTACCAAACCGCCGAGCGAGTAGTTAAAGATGCCGCCGCCATTACACTACCTACCCTGTTGTTTATTTCAGGCAGTGATTATGTCGTGAACAAAAAACCACAGCATCAGTTTTATCAGCAGTTAAATACCCCTATCAAAGAAAAACACGTGATGGATGGCTTCTACCACGATACGTTGGGTGAAAAAGATCGCCATCTGGTTTTTGACAAAATCCGGGTCTTTATTGAACGCGTTTTTGCACTTCCGCGTTATCAGCACGATTACAGCCGAGAAGATACCTGGAGTCACTCTGCCGATGAATTTCGAACACTCAGCACATCATTACCGAGTCTGTGTCCGAAGAAACTCAGCTATCAGTTGATGCGTAAGGTAATGAATACTCGCTGGGGCAGAGCTTCCGAGGGTATCTGCATCGGTCTCAAAACGGGGTTTGATTCCGGCTCCACATTAGATTATGTCTACCGCAACCAACCGCAGGGTAAGGGCATTTTGGGGCGAATGCTCGATAAAAATTATTTGAACAGCATTGGCTGGCGCGGTATCCGGCAGCGCAAGATCCATATTGAAATGTTGATCCGCCATGCTATTCGCAGTCTACGTGAACAGAATATGCCTGTGCATATGGTTGATATCGCTGCCGGACACGGTCGCTATATTCTTGACGCAATCAACGATTTCAGTAAAGTCGACTCTATTTTGTTAAGAGACTATAGCGAAATCAATGTCAATCAAGGGCAGGCTTATATTGAGGAGCGCGATCTGACGGACAAAATTCGTTTTGTTATCGGCGATGCCTTTAATGCTGAAAGTATCGCATCCATTACGCCGGCGCCGACACTGGGTATTGTGTCCGGTCTCTATGAATTGTTCCCTGATAATAATTTACTCAGAAATTCTCTACGCGGCTTTGCTGATGCTATGACAGAAAATGGTTATCTGGTGTACACCGGCCAACCGTGGCATCCACAAATTGAGGTCATCGCCCGTGTTCTTTCCAGCCATCGTGACAATCAACCGTGGATCATGCGGCGCCGTACTCAAGGGGAAATGGACGCATTGGTGGAAGCCGCCGGGTTTGAAAAACTGTACCAACTGACAGATAACTGGGGCATTTTCACTGTTTCGATTGCCAAGCGCGTTCATCGCTGATGAATAAATAAATATAAGATGGAACACTACATGCACTCTTCTCTCGATAGTCGTCGACGCCTATGGCTGACAGGTGTTATCTGGCTATTGTTTCTGACTCCGTTTTTCTTTCTTACTTATGGTCAGGTCAATCAGTTCACGGCACAAAGAGGCGATGTCGGCACTGTGATGTTCGGTTGGGAACATAACATCCCTTTTTGGTCATGGTCGATTATCCCTTACTGGAGTATCGACCTGTTCTACGGAATATCGTTATTTATCTGTACCCATCGCCGTGAACAGTGGCTTCACGGCTGGCGATTAATGACCGCATCACTGATTGCCTGCATTGGATTCCTACTGTTTCCCCTGAAATTTTCGCTCTCCCGCCCCACCACAGAAGGTCTATTTGGCTGGTTATTTAATCAACTGGCGTTATTTGATCTGCCCTATAATCAAGCGCCTTCCCTGCACATTATTCTGCTGTGGTTGCTCTGGCTGCGCTATTCAGCCTACGTGTGTGGTTACTGGCGCGGATTGCTACATATTTGGTCAGTGCTGGTTGCACTATCGGTTCTGACAACCTGGCAGCACCATTTTGTCGATATGCTCACGGGTTTTGCCGTTGGTGTCATCATCAGTTACCTACTGCCAGTTTCATACCGCTGGCGCTGGCAATCCAATCAAGATCGCTATGCACGAAAGTTGTTCAGCTATTATTTGACAGGCAGTGCGTTGTTCGCGCTTATGGCATATCTGCTGGGTGGTAGTTTCTGGCTGCTGCTGTGGCCTGCCGTATCATTACTGATGGTCGCACTGGGTTATGCAGGATTAGGCAGCTCCGTGTTTCAAAAACAGCCAGATGGCCGTATGTCACTGTCTGCACGCTGGCTACTGGCGCCATACCAACTGGGAGCATGGCTCTCTTATCTCTGGTTCCGGCGTAAAAGCACACCTTTCAGCCACATAACTGAAGGAATTATTCTCGGTAGCCTGCCTTGTCAACCCGTCACGACAGCCAGTGTCCTTGATATGACCGCTGAATGGCACAGGCGATCTGATTCCCACACAGTAGACTATGTTTGCCAGCCGCAAATCGACTTACTGCCGCTGACACCTGAATCTCTGCAATCAGCAATTTGTGCGTTGGATAAACTACGCCAGCAGGGAGATGTTTTCGTTCATTGTACGCTTGGCCTGTCACGTAGTGCGATGGTGATAGCAGCATGGCTGCTGAAACAGCATCCTGAATATGATATCAACACTGTCGTAGCAATCCTGCGTAAAGCCAGACCGCATGTCACGTTCAGACAAACACATCTGGATGCCCTGTCTCAATGGGCAAAAATCTACCTATAACGGGGAACATAACATGCAGCAGGAAAATCTGATCAGCAAAGTGATTATCGCAACGTTAAAAAGCTGGCGCTTTATATCGGCACTATCTGTTTTTTCTATCCTGAGCGCAACAGCAATACTGATTGCTGTCTTCAACACTGCCACCTTAAACAACATTGCACTCTATGCCGTACTATTATTCACAACGCTGTACTGCCAATACTATTGTTGGCGCACTTGGCTTGACTGCCACTATTTTCAGATCCTCAATTCATCCCCTGAAAAAAGTGCCGAGTTCGATCAAACGTTATTGCTGATATTTAATAAGTTACCCCAATCACGGACCCAGAATGATCGCTTTAACGGAGCAATCAAACTGTTAAAAAAGGCTACGATTGGTCTGATCCTGCAATGGGTAATGTTTTTCCTGTTTCTGCTTATGTTGAAATATTCAGCCTTAATTCAGCTTTAATCTGAAAAATCAGAACGTAACAATGCTACATTTTCCCGACTGTACTACTATTAACTCACTTTTAGACCTGTAACACCTTTATTGGGTGATAAAAGAGATACTCTTACATATTCTTTTTCAGCCCGTCATGCGGACGCCTTATTTTTTGGTTTTAGATTAAATGAATACTCGTAAAATTAATGGGATACGCCCATTTAGTGCGTTTATTGACTCATGTATGAAGGAATCTTACTCTTTCCCCCGTTTTATCAGAGATATCATCGCTGGGATTACCGTGGGTGTTATCGCTATCCCACTGGCAATGGCTCTGGCGATAGGAAGCGGAGTCGCGCCACAGTACGGCCTGTACACTGCCGCTATCGCCGGCATTGTCATCGCCATGACCGGAGGCTCACGCTATAGCGTTTCCGGCCCAACTGCTGCTTTTGTGGTGATCCTCTATCCTGTTTCGCAGCAATTTGGTTTGAGCGGCCTGCTCATTGCGACGCTGATGTCAGGTGTGATTTTGATTGTGATGGGATTGGCACGTTTTGGCCGGTTTATCGAATATATTCCTATGTCTGTTACCCTTGGATTTACTTCCGGTATTGCCATCACTATCGCCACCATGCAGGTTCAAAATTTCTTTGGCCTGAAACTGGTACACATACCGGAAAATTATATTGATAAGGTGATTGCACTTTCTCAAGCACTGCCTTCATTACAATTGAGTGATACGCTTATCGGGTTGACTACGCTTCTGGTACTGATTTTCTGGCCGAAACTGGGGGTAAAGTTACCGGGTCACTTACCCGCTTTAATCACGGGTACGGCGGTTATGGGCGCGATGCACCTGTTAGGCTATGATGTCGCCACCATTGGTTCATCTTTTAGTTACACACTGTCGGACGGCACACAAGGCCAAGGCATTCCCCCCATTCTTCCCCAATTTGTCCTCCCGTGGAATTTGCCCGATACACATTCTCTCAATATTAGCTGGAATACCGTATCGGCATTGCTGCCCGCTGCTTTTTCGATGGCCATGCTGGGTGCGATTGAATCATTACTGTGTGCAGTAATTCTGGATGGCATGACAGGGAAAAAGCACCATTCTAACGGGGAACTGCTTGGTCAGGGGTTGGGCAATATTGCCGCTCCTTTCTTTGGTGGCATTACCGCCACAGCAGCTATTGCCCGTTCAGCCGCCAATGTGCGGGCAGGCGCGACTTCCCCGATAGCCGCTGTAGTCCATTCTCTACTGGTATTATTAACATTGCTAGTTTTGGCTCCGATGCTCTCTTATTTACCACTGGCGGCAATGTCAGCCATTTTGCTGATTGTGGCGTGGAATATGAGCGAGGCACATAAGGTGGTGGATTTAATACGCCATGCGCCTAAAGATGACATTATTGTCATGCTTTTATGTCTGTCATTAACTGTCCTATTCGATATGGTCGTCGCGATCACTATCGGCATTGTGCTGGCATCGCTCCTGTTTATGCGCAAAATTGCCAATATGACGCGTATCAGCACTTCGTCTTTAACGAGCGCAGATAAAGGGTTATTGGTTGTACGAATTAACGGCCCTTTATTCTTCGCTGCCGCCGAACGTATTTTTGCCGAACTGAGAGAAAAAAGTGCTGATTATCAAACCATCATCATGCAGTGGGATGCCGTACCCGTTTTGGACGCAGGCGGATTACACGCTTTTCAGGGTTTTGTGCGCGAACTTGGCAAAGAAAAACATATCGTTGTATGTGATATTCCCTTCCAGCCATTAAAAACGCTGGCAAGAGCCAAAGTTACACCGATTGAAGGAGAACTGAGTTTTTATGCAACTTTGCCCAAGGCACTAAAAGAGATGGCAGTTAATTACACGTCTGAGGTGTGTGCTTCTTCAGAAAAGATTCAAGGTCAGTAACAATTAGTCACCCTCTGCCAGCATAACTGGCAGAGGGTGACTAACAAAAGACTAGCGTAGGAATTTATTTGCTGGTATCCAGTTCCGGAAAACTTTTCACAACATCATCAATCGCTTTAATTTGCATCAGGAATGACTCCAGTTTTGCCAATGGCAAAGCAGACGGGCCATCACATTTGGCATTTTCTGGATCTGGATGCGCTTCAAGGAACAGACCGGCGATCCCCACGGCCATACCCGCACGAGCCAGTTCAGCAACCTGTGCACGACGGCCACCGGACGCTGCACCTAATGGGTCACGACACTGTAATGCATGAGTGACATCGAAAATAACCGGTGCACCGTGGGTAGCCTGTTGCATAACACCGAAGCCCAGCATGTCAACCACCAGATTGTCATAGCCAAAGTTGCTGCCACGGTCACACAGGATCACCTGGTCATTGCCGCCTTCTTTGAATTTTTCAACAATATTGCCCATTTGCCCAGGGCTAACAAACTGTGGTTTTTTAATATTGATCACAGCACCGGTTTTCGCCATCGCTTCAACCAGATCGGTCTGGCGGGCGAGGAAAGCTGGAAGCTGAATCACATCCACCACATCCGCGACTGGTTGAGCCTGTGCAGGCTCATGCACGTCAGTGATAATTTTCACGCCGAAAGTTTGTTTCAGTTCCTGAAAGATTTTCATCCCTTCTTCTAGCCCTGGCCCACGATAAGAGCGGATAGAAGAACGGTTAGCCTTATCAAAAGACGCTTTAAAAACATAAGGAATGCCCAGTTTTTGTGTCACAGTGACATAGTGCTCACAAATCCGCATGGCCAAATCCCGTGATTCAAGAACGTTCATTCCACCAAACAATACAAATGGCAGATCATTTGCGACCTTGATATCACCAATATTAACCACTTTCTGTTGCATGCTTATACCTTCTCTTGTTAAGGGCAAATAAATTTGCTGTATCAATAAAAAAATAAACCTAATGCAGGACAATCAACCGCTGTTCTATGGTGTTAATTTGCATTTTTATCATTTCTGAGATTGGGTCCTCAGGGCAATGTTCGACAAAATAACTTAAATCCGAAACAGCAATATGATTGCAGTCGAGCTGGGCATAGATAAGTCCCCGATCGCGGATTTCATAGGGGTCATCGGGATCAAACGTCAGCACCACTTCGCTGGCCTTAAGCGCCAGTTCCATCTTTTTCTCTTCCATCAGAGAAACTTTGATGGTGTCAGTGATTTTGCGCACGAGGCTGACATTATCGGCTTCCTGCAAATCCTGTTTTTTCAGACGAACAGTTGGGCCAATATTACCTTTTAACCAGACATCCAGCGTATGTTCATTCAGCGTATCCCCATTCAAGGGATTAATGAACCAAGTGGGCTGATCAAGCAAATCAATCCGCAATATCAGTTGGATTGGAAATATGACAGGCTGTACCGACAGCCCCAGCGCCTGAGCAATGTGCGTAAACACCGTACCCAATGATACAGGTGAACCTTGACGTGAATGGAGTAAGCGATCCAGCCACAGGGTATCTGACAAACAATACACCCCATTAGCTCCACCAAACTTCCATTCCCGATAAAAAAGTGTCAGCAGCGAATCCAATTTCACTTTGGAATCGGTAATGGAGGAAAGCCTCTGCCGGGCTTCTTCAACCAATGCTGTCAGCTGCTCACTCACCAGAGTCTGAGGAAAATCAGGGCGGATAATTTTTGATACCAGAATAATACCGTCAATCAGGGGAGTATTATTGAATTCATAATTAACTATGGGTTTCATTTTTATTCCATCGACCTATCGTGATGCGTTCATTACCGCCATAATCCTGAAAAGTCGCTATCTGTTGATAACCCTTCTCTAAAAATAGGTTTCTGACAACGATTCCCTGTTTCCAGCCATGTTCCAGCAATAGCCATCCATTTGGTGACAGGAAATGGCGCGCCTGTCCCACAATTGCCTGCAAATCCGCCATGCCATTTTGTGCAGCGATCAATGCAGTGGCTGGTTCAAACCTGATATCCCCTTCTTGTAGATGAGGGTCACACTCATCTATATACGGAGGATTGCTGACAATCATATCAAATTGTTGGTTACCCACTGCTGCAAACCACTCACTTTGCAAAAAATTCACATTGTGAATGGCCAGTTTTCCGGCGTTTTTTTCAGCATTGTATTGCGCCAGCATCACAGCATCAGAGTTGATATCGACTCCCGTCACATAACAATCATTCCGCTCACTTGCCAATGCCAGTGCAATCGCTCCCGTTCCCGTCCCCAGATCCAGAATCCGGGCTGGAGAATCAGGCAATAATTCCAATGCCTTCTCCACCAGACATTCAGTATCAGGGCGCGGGATCAACGTCGCTGGTGATACGGCAAACGGTAGTGACCAGAATTCCCGTTCACCAATAATATAAGCGACCGGCTCTCCCTGAATGCGGCGCCCCAACAGGCTATCAAGCTGATGTAATTCTTCCGATGAGATTAGCGTTTCATCGAAAGCAATCAAATAAGTACGGGAACGCCCCGTCACGTATCCCAATAAGATTTCCGCATCACGCTTAGGGCTGTCACTCTCAAACAACTGTGTAGCCGCATGTTGTAGCCAGCACTGGTAATTCATTAATCCTGCTCTGACAGTGCAGACAGTTGATCTGCCTGATATTCGATAATGATCGGCTGAATAAGCATATCCAGTTTGCCTTCTATCACTTCATCAAGGCGGTATAACGTCAGATTGATTCGGTGATCAGTCACACGTCCCTGTGGGAAATTATAGGTGCGATTACGATCTGAACGGTCGCCGGAACCCAGTAAATTGCGACGTTCAGAGGCTTCCGCTTCTTGACGCTTATGCATTTCAGCAGCACGGATACGAGCCGCCAATACGGACATCGCTTTTGCTTTGTTTTTGTGCTGGGAACGCTCATCCTGACATTCCACTACGATCCCCGTTGGGAGATGGGTAATTCGAATCGCAGAATCGGTGGTATTGACGTGCTGCCCACCCGCACCGGAAGAGCGAAACGTATCTATTTTCAAATCACCAGGGCTGATGTCCGGTAATTCAGCTTCTGGAATTTCTGGCATGACAGCCACCGTACAGGCAGAAGTGTGAATGCGCCCCTGAGATTCTGTTTCCGGTACACGCTGGACACGATGACCGCCTGATTCAAATTTCAAATGACCATAAACCTGATCACCCGAAACTTTGGCAATCACTTCTTTGTAGCCACCATGCTCGCCTTCGTTGGCGCTTATAATCTCCACTCTCCAACGGCGGGCTTCCGCATAACGGCTATACATGCGGAACAAATCTCCCGCAAATATCGCGGCTTCATCGCCACCGGTTCCTGCCCGGACTTCAAGGAAACAGTTGCGCTCATCATCCGGATCTTTCGGTAACAACAGTAGCTGTAGCTGCTGTTCCAGCTCTTCATTACGAATTTTTGCGTCCTTGAGTTCTTCCTGTGCCATTTCCCGCATTTCGAGATCGTCAAGCATCATCTCCGCTGTCTGTAAATCCTCCTGAACCGTTTTCCAGGATTTGAAACAATGGGTCACATCGGTAAGTTGAGCATATTCCTTTGACAATGCACGGAAACGATCTTGATCAGCAATAACACTGGCATCACCGAGGTGAACCAAAATTTCTTCATGGCGTTCTTGCAATGCTTCCAGTTTAGCGACAATAGAAGGCTTCATTCGTAATATCAGACCTTAATTCGAATAGGGTTAGTTATGATCCAGCCCAAGGCTGTCCCGTAAGAGATTCAGGCGTTCCAAATCGCCATCACTGGCCGCCTGTTGAAGTGATTTAGTTGGTGTATGGAGCAGACGATTCGTCAATTGGTGAGTCAATTGGTTAATGATCTGTTCAGCATCAGCACCCTGCCTGATGGACATCAATGCTTTTGCTGTCATTTCAGCTCTGACTTTTTCTGCCTGTTCCCGATATTCCCGGATTGTATTGACCGCCCCCTGAGAGCGCAACCAATCCATAAAATAGCGGCTTTCCTGCTGCACAATGCCTTCTGCGACAACAGCAGCAGCCTTACGTTGAGCCAGATTTTGCTGAATAATGGCCTGTAAATCGTCAACACTGTATAGATAAGCATTGCTCAATTTTTCAACGTCCGGTTCAATATCGCGAGGAACAGCGATATCAATCAGCAACATCGGCTGGTTGCGGCGGACTTTCAATGCCCGTTCGACCATGCCTTTACCGATAATCGGCAGTGGGCTGGCGGTAGAACTGATCACAATATCGGCTTCTGCCAGCCGGGTATCAATTTCAGACAAGGAAATAACCTCCGCATTCACTTGACTGGCGAGTGTCTGCGCCCGCTCTTTCGTGCGGTTGGCAATCATCATGTGACGCACACGGTGTTCCTTGAGATGGCGGGCAACCAATTCAATCGTTTCCCCCGCCCCCACCAGCAGAATATTCAATTTAGACAGAGATTCGAAAATCTGTCGGGCAAGCGTACAGGCAGCAAAAGCCACAGAAACTGCATTTGCGCCAATTTCCGTTTCTGTTCTGACCCGCTTGGCAACTGAAAAAGATTTCTGGAACAGGCGCTCCAGCTCCCCTGACAGGGATTGATAATTCTGCGATTCGGCAAAGGCTTTCTTTACCTGCCCCAGAATCTGTGGCTCCCCAAGTACCAGCGAATCGAGACCACTCGCCACTCGCATCAAGTGGCTGACGGCATCATTATCCAAATGCCAATAAAGGCTGGCTTTCAGATCGTCAGGATTGAGCTGATGATACTCACACAACCAACTGATTAATTGGTCTTTTAAATTATCCTGCGGCTCGACACTGAGATAAAGTTCGGTGCGGTTGCAGGTTGACAGCACAACGCCACCTCGCACCAGCCGCTGCTGGAGCAAGTTATCAAGCGCAAGCCCGATTGTGTCAGGAGAAAATGCCACCCGCTCACGTAAGGAAACAGGCGCGGTTTTATGATTGATACCGAGTGCTAATAAAGTCATTTTAACTGCATTGAGTTATCACGGGAATCAATCTCATGATAATATTAATAACCATTCTCATGAAACTCACACCCTTCATAAGGACTCTCATTGGATGAGCATTCTACTTGATGCATCAATTCAATAAAAGTCAATCGGACGGCTATGCCGTAATTTATTCGAGAAATTTTGACAAAATTTCGCTAAATTATCACCTTGATTATAGACTTGGATAGCGCGTTAGTTACCCATCAGACTATTTTATTGCTAAGGGTTACTGAATGAAAATATCATCACTTTTTCGCTTACTTCCCCTCTCTGCGGTTTTGCTGACAGCCTGTACCGTCACACAGCCTCCTACAGGTACAGGTTCCGCCAATTCTCCGCAATGGCATATCCGTGAACAGCAACTGCAAAAACTGAAAAATTACCAGACCCGAGGTTCTTTTGCTTATCTGGCAAATGAAAAGAAAGTCTATGCCCGCTTTTTCTGGCAACAGTATTCGCCTGATAACTATAAACTGTTGTTGCTTAATCCACTAGGTACAACAGAATTGGAATTATTTGTCCAGCCGAATATGATTCAGCTTACTGATAATAATGGTAAAAAATACCTCAGTGATACTCCTGAGTCACTAATTTACCAGCTTACCAATATGAATATTCCTCTGGATAATCTGAAAAACTGGATTATTGGCTTACCCGGCGATGCCAAAGATTTTCAGTTAGATGAGAATTACCTGCTCAAATCGGTGAGTAGCAAGAAAAATGGTGAGATCTGGAAAGTCAATTATCAGGGTTATGATGCTTCGACCATGCCAGTGTTGCCTAATCGATTGGAACTCACTCAGGGCAAGAACCGCATAAAATTAAAAATGGATAACTGGACAACCCAATAATGACGTTGACTTGGCCTTCCCCGGCAAAATTGAATTTATTCTTGTATATTACTGGCCAACGGTCTGATGGCTACCACGAACTGCAAACGCTGTTCCAGTTTCTTGACTATGGCGACGAGATCACGATTACCCCCCGTCAGGATAATCAAATCCACCTGCTGACGCCCGTTGAAGGCGTAGCTCATGACAATAATCTGATCGTCCGGGCTGCCCGATTATTGCAGGATCATTTATTACAGAATAATAATAAGGGAACCCAACATCTGGGCGCCGATATCCACATCGACAAATGCCTGCCAATGGGGGGAGGTCTGGGTGGTGGTTCTTCTAATGCCGCGACAGTACTGATTGCCTTGAATTACCACTGGCAAGCCAACTTGTCCGATGATGAACTTGCACAGCTTGGTATCAGCCTTGGTGCGGACGTTCCCGTATTTATTAAAGGCCATGCCGCTTTTGCCGAAGGCATTGGGGAAAAACTCCGGCCGGCATCACCGGAAGAAAAGTGGTTTCTGGTTGCTCATCCCGGAATTGAGATTTCAACGCCGACGATCTTCACAGATCCTGAATTAAAAAGAAATTCTCCGATTCGTTCTCTACCCGCATTATTACAGGCACCATTTACAAATGATTGTGAATCAATCGCAAGAAAACGTTTTCGTAAGGTTGAACAGCTTCTTTCATGGCTGCTAGAATACGCACCGTCGCGCCTGACCGGAACCGGTGCGTGTGTTTTCGGCGAGTTCGAATCAGAAGCATCGGCCCGTAAGGTGTTAAATCAATCCCCAGAGTGGATGCAGGGCTTTGTTGCGCGTGGAGTCAACATTTCACCATTGCATACATTCCGCTCTGGGATATACATGTTATTGAACCAATGAACAATAGTGTTCGATTGGTCAACAATATCTCTCTGGACGCAAGCCTGAGGTTTTTCTCGTGCCCGATATGAAGCTTTTTGCTGGTAATGCCACCCCTGAACTAGCACAACGTGTTGCCAACCGCCTGTACACTAGCCTTGGAGACGCTGCCGTCGGTCGTTTTAGCGACGGTGAAGTCAGTGTTCAAATCAATGAAAATGTACGCGGTGGTGATGTATTCATCATCCAGTCCACCTGTGCACCAACCAATGACAACCTGATGGAATTGGTCGTTATGGTCGATGCGCTTCGTCGCGCTTCTGCCGGACGTATTACTGCCGTTATTCCTTACTTCGGTTATGCCCGTCAGGATCGCCGTGTCCGTTCAGCACGTGTGCCTATCACTGCTAAAGTCGTTGCGGACTTTTTGTCCAGCGTTGGGGTAGATCGCGTTCTTACGGTTGACCTACACGCCGAGCAGATCCAAGGTTTCTTTGATGTTCCGGTTGATAATGTATTTGGTAGCCCAATCCTTCTGGAAGATATGCTTCAGAAAGGCCTGGAAAACCCAATTGTTGTCTCTCCAGACATTGGTGGTGTTGTTCGCGCCCGTGCAATCGCCAAGCTGTTGAACGATACGGATATGGCCATCATTGATAAACGTCGCCCACGTGCAAACGTTTCTCAAGTCATGCATATCATTGGTGACGTCGCTGGCCGTGACTGCGTCCTGGTTGATGACATGATCGACACGGGTGGCACGCTGTGTAAAGCTGCTGAGGCATTGAAAGAGCGTGGAGCGAAACGGGTGTTTGCTTATGCAACCCACCCTATCTTTTCTGGTAATGCAGTAGAAAACATCAAGAACTCAGTGATAGATGAATTTATCGTTTGTGACACCATTCCTCTGTCTGCTGAGATCAAAGCGTTGAATAAAGTTCGCACTCTGACACTGTCTGGCATGCTTGCTGAAGCTATCCGTCGTATCAGCAATGAAGAGTCAATCTCTGCGATGTTTGAGCACTAATTTTAAGTTTTAGCACTTATTTTAAGCGCTAACTTATTCAAGTGATTAAATAAATCATTGCCTGAAAAAACCCGTTGCTGCGGATGCGTCAACGGGTTTTTTCCGTCATGTTAATACACATCGTCAATATTTCTTTGTTAATTAATCACAAGAATGAATAATTTCAATAATCAAATAATCATTTTTATCAATACGTTAACCTAACCAACACTTATCATCCCCAACAGAGTTTGCACTCTGAGCATGCGTTCAAGAAAAAGACAACATCATATACGAACAATAAATCATCTGGTACGTCCAGTACCCTAACTCCCGAACAATTCTGGTGTGTTATTACCGTTGCTGCTAACCTGCCGGACAATCGGTAGCGGCTATTGTGACTTTTTATCGTCATCTCTGACAGTCTAAAAAGTATGCTTTTGCATCATATTATATCTAAAAAGCCCAAAGTGATATGGAATATAGTTAACAGGGAATCATCCTTAATCAAGGACAGTAGTTGTCACTAAATCATCTGTATAACATAAATTTATTTAAAGTATCTAGCACATCAGCGCCGCTAACTTCGCAAAGAAGAAGTATCGTCTGAATTTTGCCATTGCATGGCAATACGCTGATAAATAAAAAATTACTTTTTATGGAGAAGAGCCAATGAAAAAAG
Organism: Xenorhabdus bovienii SS-2004; assembly: GCF_000027225.1. Taxonomy (NCBI): domain Bacteria; kingdom Pseudomonadati; phylum Pseudomonadota; class Gammaproteobacteria; order Enterobacterales; family Morganellaceae; genus Xenorhabdus; species Xenorhabdus bovienii. The sequence continues at coordinate 2,179,291 of NC_013892.1, read as the reverse complement.
CATTTTTATTCACACCTGCTCTATTAGCGCTTTCAATCAGTACCATTTCCAATGCCCATGCTTATGACAGCACCTATGACTTTGGCGATAGCCTGAGTGATAGCGGGAATAATGGGCGATATACCACAGATGGAGAAACCAGTCAGCTTTATGCTGAGTATGTTGCTGAACATATTACTGGTAGTAAACCCACTGCTTCCAAAGATGGTGGCACCAATTACGCCCAAGGTGGCGCTACTGCTATTGGGTCATTAAACCCTAAATATAATACCACTGAGCAAGTCAAAAAATATCTGGCTGCACATAATAACCGTGCAGATGCTAATGGTGTGTATATTCACTGGATAGGGGGCAATGATCTCGCAGCCGCTTTGATCGCTGGCCAAAAGAATCCATTTGATGCTTATGATATTGTCAACAGGAGTGCCACTGCCGCCGGAGAACAGATTAATCTGCTGGTTAACGCCGGTGCTGGCTTAATTATTGCACCAACTGTTCCTGATGTTGGTATTACACCCAGACTGTTGGAAACAGTGCTCAGCGGTGCGTTACAAACAAAAGGCAAATCCCAAGATGATATCAACGCAATTTTACAACAAGTTCGCGCAGGAATTAACGAATATCCTACCCCTAATAATGAGGTTCGCGACCTAGTTTTAGACGGTGCGTTGAAAAAAATCGCTGCAAAAACCACTGATCCAGCCGAGACCGAAGCATTGCTTCTGGCTGCCTATGGCGTAGCGCGTAAAGGTGCCACAAATCTAGCCGATGCCTATAATAAACTGGTAGATGAGAAAATCAGCCAGAGCAACGGTAATATTATGCGTGTCGATGCCAACGGTCTGCTCAAGGAAGTCATCGCAAACCCTCTGGTTTATGGTATTTCCAATACTCTTGGCTATGCCTGCTCAGAATCATTGTCTGATGCTGAATGTTCTTCCAAAGACCCAAAATTTGACAGTAATCAGTCATTTTTATTTGCTGATAGCCTCCACCCAACCCCGCTAGGTCATCTCATACTGGGTCAATATATTGAATCCATCTACAATGCGCCATCACAGGTCATGACCCTGAATCAAGTCAACCGTATCCCCGTCAAAGGTGTTCGCTCTTCCCTTGATGGTCACCTGCAACAACTTCGCAATGGTGGCAATGCTCAGGGTAAAATTGGCATCTTTGGCGGCTACACCGGCAGCCACAACAACACCTTCACACTGGGTGGTGATTATCAGCTCACTGATAACCTGCTGCTGGGCGCTGTATATTCTAACTATAAGGATGAACGCACCTCTGCCTCCAATTTCACGCATGAAGGACGTGCTCACGTAGTGACAAGTTACGCGTTGTGGAACTTCTATGACAAAGGTTGGTTAAGTGGCGATCTCCATTACTCAAACAACAAATACGATAGTCTGACACGTATTATTCAGTTAGGTCAGGCGACACGCCGGGAAACCGGTTCTACCACCGGTAAACAATGGGGTGGACGCCTCACAGCTGGCTGGGATATCGCTGTTACCAATCAAATCACCACCAGCCCGATTATCCAGTATGCATGGGATAAAGGTGATATCAAAGGCTACCGTGAATCCGGTAACAACAGTACTTCCATGCATTTTGCTGATCAGAACTACACGTCTAAAGTCGGAACACTGGGCTGGCGTGTAGATACCCAATTAGGCCGTTTCAATCCTTATGCCTCTGTCCAGTTTAATCACCAGTTCGGTGACACACGCTATAAACTGAGCAGCGCCATCAATTCCACTGAAGTTTCCTTTGTACAGGAAAGTGGCAAACAGAACACTGACTGGCGTCAATATACTGTCGGTGTGAATGCTAACCTGTTCAATAACTGGCGCGGCTTCGCTTCTGTAACCCGTAACGAGGGTAACTCTCAGGAGCATAACTACAATTTCAGTCTGGGCATCAACGCCAGCTTCTGATATAAGCAAAAAGGCAAGGTGGTCATCAATAACCGCCTTGCCTAGATATAAATAATAATATAAAAATCATGATGTTCTGTGTTTTTTACGGCGATAACGCTCGTCATAATTCTTCAACCACCAATACTTATCACTAACCTGCTCACGCCCACCGATACTGGCACCTGCCAACCAAACCAATGCACCAACAAATAAACCCATCAGTGAGATACCTGTGGCAAATCCAGACTGGTCTAAACTAAACACATGACTGAGCAGTACAAAAGACAGACTAATCAGCATTGCCGCCATCCCTAACCCCATAAAAATGTTACCGAGAATGAAAGCATTTTTACGTTTCATCACCAACCTCCAATACTTTTCTGAACTCAATTTGCAAACGAAACGAACTCAAAAGCACGAAAGTAGACACATCCTTGGTTATATTATAGCCTTATTATCTAAAAGGTTATTGCGGCGGCGATCACAAGTTGTATAAATCTCAACGCATTTTTACACTTCACCTGAGGGGGAATTAATAACAATTACTTAACATCCATGTTTAACACATTGAACAACTATTAAGGAATAACGCCCCTTTCCTTTCAATATCATAATGAATTTTGTACTCAAGCCTTGAGGCAGGTAAACTAAACCCCTTTTTTTATTTTATTGCCAATAAGCGAACTAAGACTGTGAGTAACATAAAATTAATCGTTGGTCTGGCAAACCCTGGGGCTGAATACGCACAGACCAGACATAATGCCGGAGCATGGTTTGTCGATTTGTTAGCCCAACGCCACAGACAGCCCCTGAAAGAAGAGAGTAAATTTTTCGGCTATACCGCCCGTATCAATCTGAATGGGCAAGATGTTCGCCTGCTGGTGCCAACAACTTTCATGAACCTCAGCGGTAAATCAGTTCTTGCTCTCGCCGGATTCTACCGCATCCAGCCGGATGAAATTCTGGTCGCACACGATGAGCTTGATCTGCCACCCGGCGTAGCAAAAATGAAACTGGGGGGCAGTAACGGTGGCCATAACGGTTTGAAAGACATTCAGAACAAGTTCAGTAATAACCCTAACTTTCACCGTCTGCGCATTGGCATCGGCCATCCGGGTGACAAAAATAAAGTAGTGGGTTTTGTACTTGGCAAGCCTCCTGCCAGTGAGCAGAAGCTAATCGATGAAGCCATTGATGAAGCACTGAGCTGTACTGATATTCTGATGAAAGAAGGCATGAACAAGGCCATTAACCGTCTGCATGCCTTTAGAGCAGGAGCTTAACAGGCAGTGCGTGGCGCAGCTGATTATTGCGTGTATAATAGCGCCCATTTTGTATAACTCACCGACAGGCATCTTGTCTGTTGGTTTATAAGTGATTTAAGGTGATAAACATATGGGATTCAAATGCGGTATCGTTGGCCTGCCTAACGTTGGGAAATCTACATTATTCAATGCGCTGACCAAAGCAGGTATCGAAGCAGCAAACTTCCCTTTCTGCACTATCGAGCCAAACACCGGTGTTGTACCGATGCCAGACCCACGTCTCGACCAATTAGCTGAAATCGTCAAACCCCAGCGCATACTGCCAACCACGATGGAATTCGTAGATATTGCAGGTCTGGTGAAAGGTGCCTCAAAAGGCGAAGGTCTGGGTAATCAATTCCTGACCAATATTCGTGAAACAGAAGCTATCGGTCACGTTGTGCGTTGCTTCGAAAACGACAATATCATTCACGTTTCCGGTCAGGTTGATCCAGCCTCAGACATCGAGATTATCAATACCGAACTGGCACTGGCGGATTTGGATACCTGTGAACGTGCTATCCACCGCGTTCAGAAAAAAGCTAAAGGTGGCGATAAAGATGCTAAAACAGAATTGGATGCGCTGGAAAAATGTCTTCCTCACCTTGAGCAGGCCGGTATGCTACGCGCCTTAGACCTGAGTGCTGAAGAAAAAGCGGCGATTCGCTACCTCAGCTTCCTGACTTTGAAACCAACCATGTACATTGCCAACGTCAATGAGGATGGTTTTGAGAATAATCCACATCTTGATACCGTTCGCGCCATTGCAGAAACAGAAGGTTCTGTGGTTGTTCCGGTTTGCGCTGCTATTGAATCAGATATCGCTGAGCTGGAAGATGGCGACCGTGAAGAATTCATGGCTGAACTGGGTCTGGAAGAACCGGGTCTGAACCGTGTCATTCGCGCTGGTTATCAATTACTGAACCTGCAAACTTACTTCACCGCTGGCGTGAAAGAAGTTCGCGCATGGACGATTCCGATTGGTGCCACAGCGCCACAGGCAGCGGGTAAAATCCACACCGACTTCGAAAAAGGCTTTATCCGTGCCCAAACCATCGCGTTTGAAGATTTCATCAATTACAAAGGTGAACAAGGCGCGAAAGAAGCCGGCAAAATGCGTGCTGAAGGTAAAGACTACATCGTTAAAGATGGCGATGTGATGAACTTCTTGTTTAACGTCTGATTAAACGATTCTGTCTTTATCAGATCTCACGTTATCTCGACCCTGTGAGAACTCCTTTAAAATCCGCGCTATGGCGCGGATTTTGGTTTTCACAGACACTAAATATCTCATAGCATTCTGTTTAAACGCTTAACCTCATCAATTGCATCAGCAATCGCTTTCAAGCTACGTTGAATATCTGCCGGCGTTGAACCACCAACAACCAAACCGAAATATCGGCCTCCTGTTGTCGCTACCGTCGCGGGCGAGCCGTACTTATGGAGCTGCACAAGCACTTGTTGGCAATCCGTTCCATTTTGAGGTAATGCCCCATCAAGATTCTGTAGACCCGATAAAGCGTCAGAATCGGGAAATACTCGTTGGTTTCGAACCTCACTGACATAATTATACGCAATTTCACTCGCCACTTTTACCGCAGACAATGAGGCATTGCGAATAGGATCTTTCATAGCGTTATTTCCAATTTTTCAAAAAATATTCAGTGGCTTTAACAAACAAACACCTTACATACAATAACTGCCCAGGGCTAACGCATAAACGTCTATTTTAGAAACACCCAAAAGATTCAAGTAAGTAATCATCACTCAAACAACATAATCTACGTTTGTTCTCCAAACTTAATTTTCGGGAGGTATTCTGTTTTAGCATATTCAAAATCCATTTTCTTATGAGGGCTAAATTTTTCCCAGCATACCCCATCCGAGCCTGAAGTTGATCTTCTCTGAACGCAATGTCTAATATCCAATGAAGTTGATTCTCCACAAACCAGTGCATTCGAGTCGCTTTCAGGGCTTGCCTTGCATTCTCATTAGTTGGCTACTGATAAAAAATCTCACAAAATCATATTCCTTTCCTTTCGCAACTCGCTCTGATTAGACTGCGATGATCTTTGCTTCCGTATTGGGTATCAAATTCTTCATAAAAACCTAACCCAACAATGTCCTCAGGCGTATTATGCCAAAAGGTCTGAAATTGCGTCGTGACTTCCGCTGATAATGAGGGCTGGTTCTCTTTGACTGCTAATAAGTAATCGGCTAATTTCGCTAAAATCATCTCGGTAATCTTGGTTTGTGTCCCTGCCACATCCATGCTGACCAAACATTCCTTTAGCGACAGGAGTTGGAGTATTTGGTCATGACCCAAAGGGTTGTAATGATGTTTTTCAATATATATGTGCCAATGAGTTTTTCGTGGATTTCCATTTAACGTGAGTAACAAATGGTTCTTCTTGCCAACCTCTTGATATGAATTCGCAGATTGAGATTATGCCGCTCTATACATTGGGTAAAAATTTTGCCTACCAGATGTTTTTCCGGCACCACTTCTCTGGCATAGCTTCCCCCGTTATCGGTCGTGATGAAACGAATATTAAAAGGCACCAATAAGTTGAGCAATTTTCGGCAGGTTGCATCCGTTCGGGGGCCAAAGACATGGGCGATGACTTGTTTCCTTTTCGTATCAAAAGCATACCAAAGCCAATGACGTTGTTTTTTATTGCCTATAAAAAACCACTGCTCATCCAATTCACAGATAAGTGTGACATCGTCATAAGCGATCTGTCGCGATGTTACTTGTTTTGGCGAGAGTTTTTTAATGTCCGCATCACCGTATTGATACCGAGACCTAATACACGGCCTGTGTCTCTCCCGCCAGAGCCATTCATTGCCATATCCACAATTTTTTCTTTCATACCCGGTTTATGGCCGTTGTAACGATAGTTGAGTTGAAAGGTTCTTTGGCAGCCTTTGCAATAGTAGCGAGGGAAGCCAGCCTTACCTGTTCAGTGTTTGCGTACATTAAACGAGTATATTTAATATAAGGGTGCTGAAGCTGCTAAATTTAATTAATTCAATGGAAAAACCGTGATTAATATCACAATAATAAAATTGATAATTAGGTAACAAATGACGGGCATACAACTATTATGAGAAAGTATATAACATTATTGTATTAATAAAAATCAAAGTTAATTTTAAAAAAATTAAATATTAATGAACTTATTGGGAAAAATCGATGACAAATATTTTACCAAATTTGGCTCATGCGTTACCAGATATCATTTCCTTAGATCTATTGGATAAACAGCAAGATTTTTCACATAAAGCCCGCATTTTACTTTTATATGGTTCTAACAGAACACCTTCTTTTAGTCGTTTACTCGTTCAAGAAGCAGCTCTTTTACTGAATTCTCTGGGAGCTGAAACAAGAATCTTTGATCCCTTTTACCTCCCCTTACCAGATACTACTGCTGACTCCCATAATAAAGTCGTTGAATTACAACAATTAATGCAATGGTCAGAGGGGCAAGTCTGGTGCTCTCCAGAACATCATGGTTCCATTAGCGCAGTATTCAAATCACAATTAGACTGGGTCACACTAGAGACAAATCTTTCATGTCCTACACAAGGTAAGACATTAGCAGTACTGCAAGTCAATGGAGGGGGGCAATCTTTTAACGTTGTTAATCAATTACGAACAATAGGCAGATATATGCGTATGTTCACTATCCCTAACCATTTATCTGTATCTCAAGCTTTTCTTGAATTTGAAGAGACAGGTCGTATGAGAACATCATCTTATTACGATAGACTTATAGATGTTATGGAAGAGTTACTAAAATTTACTCTAACATTACGCGACAAACGTCAATATTTTTTAGATAGATATTCAGAACGCCATAAATAATAAAGATCTATCCTAGATAACTAAGATCATCTAGAATTTTAATTCTAGGATAGACCAATAATAAAATATTATAATTTAAACATAGTTTCTTGTAACGAAAGCTAATATTTTCATATAAGGAAACATAATGACATATAACCTAAATATATTCAATTTACATCTAAAAAACACCTGGTATAAAAACAAGCAATCACTAAGAAGTATCAAAAAAAAATGGTCTACCATCCGATATAATTATACAGAACCGCCTAAAATATGTGGTGAGATAAATCTTAATGAACGTATATGGAGTATTCCTGGCTACATTGGAAATAATAAATTCATCATAAGTTGTTATGATGGATATATTTATTGTTACCATCTAAAAACATTTCAGAAAATTTGGCAATTAAAAACAAATGGCCCTATTTATAGTTCCCCAGCAGTAACAAGAAATGGAGATTTCATTATCGGAGGAGAAGACGCTACCCTAAGAATGATCTCTGCCCATGGACATTGCCTATGGCAATTCAATGCTTATGACGCTTTCCATTCCACACCTACAATAGATGAAAAAAATGGAATTGTTTATGCTGGTAGTTACGATCACTCTATGTACGCAATCAATATAAATAATGGAGAATTAATATGGAAGCGAGATTTTGAAAAAAATATTATAGATGATATTTATAGTTCACCAGCTTTAACATCCGAAGGAAATATTATTTTTGGAACTAACAAGATATTAATTTGTATTGACAAATTCGGTACTACAATTTGGGAAGTTGCCAATGAAGGAAGATTTGAAGGTAGCGCTGCCTTAGATTACAGTATTAATACGGGTATCATAGGTACCGAAGAGAATGGTCAAATTATCATTTTTGATATAATTACAGGTAGAATACGTACAATCCATCAAACAGGAGGATTTATTGTTTCTTGCCCATCCATTGGATACCAACATATAGCAACAATAGGTAGCGATGATAAAAATATTTATGGGATTGATCTTATAACTACTGATATATTATGGAAATATTATGTAGGAACCCGTTTTGTGTATACTCCATTTTCTTCCCTCCCCAATGGCGATCCAATATTTGTGGGTACAACTGATGATCCTAACCATTTTGCTGAATCAGTACATTGTCATAATCATAAAAATGGAGAGTTTCGCTGGAAAATTACCGCTCCCACAGGAATACATTCAGCACCTCTTATCACTGAAGAAGGCTATTTAATTATTGGTTCACATTGGAATAAAGTATATATTTATCAATGGGATGAGGTGTAAAATGAAATATTATAAAAAGTTAGAGAAATTAATGGAGAAATGGAATTCACTATATGGTGCCAGCATGGTCCTACATTGGGATAAAAGAACAATGATGCCCATACGTAGCCATCTATTGAGATCAGAACAAATATCACTACTCAGTACTATGCAACATGAAATACTAGCAAGCCAGGAAATTACTGAACTTCTAAATTGCATTGATATTACCCAGTTAAATGATTGGCAAAAAGCTAATATGAGAGAAATATACCGATTACATACTATGGCAACCCAAATACCTGAAAATTTAGTAAATCGACTTACACAAGCAACCATGAAATGCGAGAAAGTCTGGCACCTTCAAGCCAATCAAACTGATCAGCAAGCTCTTGAAAAATCTTTTGAAGAATTAATTACACTAACACGAGAAATGGCGTACTCATTTGGAGATAGCCTAAATATAAGCGCTTATGATGCACTATTAGAACAACACCAGCCTGGGTTAAGAGATCATTTCATTCTCCCTATATTCAATCAAATAGAATCATTCACAGCCAACTTTACATCTATAAGAAACAGATTACCAAAAGAAAAAAATAACTGGCCAATAATTCCTAAATATCAACAACAAAAATTTGCAAAAAAACTAATGTTAGAAATGAAATTTGATTTTAGGACAGGAAGACTCGATGAGAGTGTCCATCCTTTTACTGGTGGAATATCCGGTGATATCAGAGTTTGTAGCTATTTCAAACCAGATAATATTATCTTAAGTATTTCAGCCATTATGCATGAAATGGGACATGCCTCTTATGAAAGTCGATTACCAAGACAATTTCGTGGGCAACCTGTCGGTGATTCAAGAGGAATGTGTATTCATGAAGGAATTGCCCTGCTTTTTGAAAAAAAAATTGGCCACTCAAGTGAGTATTTAGAATATCTGTCTAAAAAACTCAATAAACAATTTGGATACCTAAATTATTTCAGCAAAGAAAAATTACTTCATCATTTCAATACAGTAAGAAGAAGTGGAATACGTGTTAGTGCTGATGATTTTACCTACCCAGCACACATACTTATTCGATATAAGATAGAAAAAGAATTAATCTCAGGGGAGCTATCGGTAAAAAATTTAAATAATAGATGGCGTGATTTATATAATTTATACCTTGGGATAGCGCCTTCCCTTCATGAAGGCCCTTGGCAAGATATTCACTGGGCAGCGGGATATTTTGGATATTTCCCTTGCTACCTGATTGGAAACGTTATTTCTTCTCAATTATTTAATAAAGCAGAAAAAGAATTTTCAATTAAAAATGAAATCAGTCAAGGAAAATTCGATAAAATACAAAAATGGCTAAGTGAAAAAATATATAAAAAAAGTTCTTATTATGAATTTGAAGATCTTATCCTATCAAGTTGCGGAAAATCACTAAGTGCTGACGATTTCATTAACAATTTAAAAGAAAGATTACATTAATAACCCAAAAAAATTCGGGCAGTAATTCAATGTACCCGTAATCTTTCAAGTTGCAACTTTGGTGGTAGCGCTCACTCACTCCAGTCACATAGTAGCCTATGCTTCTGGAGATCCTTTCACTTGCTGTCGTGCTACATCTTGCAAACTACTGGATATATACATGAATAACATTAAGAAAATATATAAATAAGTACTCAAGAAAAATTAATTGCAAATTTGTTACCATAACCGCCCAGTAAAGTATTGGGTTCTTCTTCCATCGTCTCTTTAGTCCAGGTAATAAATCGCCGCCAGTGATATTTGGCCTGTTTCCAGACGATTTCAATCAGATTCAGCTCAGGGCTGTACGCCGGGAGATAAAGTAAAAACATATTATGCTCACGTAACCACTCCACTTTTATTTTTGTCTCGATACCAAGATGGATACGGGCATTATCCAGCACTAAAAATGTCAGGCAATGGTCTCCCTGCTTTGCCACCTGTGCCAAAAAATCTATCACGTTCGCCCGGGTTATGTGACCTGATACCGTCTGATAAAACAGACTGTTGTCCGTGTCATTCAACGCACCAAGCACGGAACGTCTGCAATAGTTTTGAGGCTCGGTTTCATGGGATTTTCCCCGTGGACTCCACCCATATTGCACCGGAGGAGACGCGGCAAGACCGGATTCATCAAAATAAACCAAACGGTAGCGGCCTGATTGTGCACCGGCCTTAATCTTATCCAGTAAGGCCGATTTTTCAGCAAATTCCGTTTCATCGCGTTTTTTTTAACGACAGACGGGCTCGTTTATAGGTGATCCCCTGTTTTTTCAGTGTCTTTGCCAGCGTTTCAAGCGTGCAGGGCAGAGAACCGTACTTTTCCTCAACCCCCTGAGCTATCGGGACAAAGTCAGGGACTCGGAACAGGCGATTTCAACCGCTGTTGCGATCATTTCAGACGTCATGGCGGGATACCGGCCTCCGGCATGGCCGCCCAACAGACCCGCGATACCGAAGTCATGCCATGTATGAACCCAGTTATAGATAACCCGGACACTGCATCCTGTCTCAACGGCGATCTGGCGCGGCTTTAACCCTCTGGTAAGCATGAGCAAACCGGTTCCTCTCGTACGGACGTCCCGATGCGGATGATTCAGGGCGAGTTGTTGCAACGTGATCCGTTCAGGCTCAGAAAGGACTCTCTTCGATTTCATTAGTGGAAGCGGTAAGTCAGTTTATTGTATTATCGACTATAACAAAAATGCAGATAATTTCATTGATTAACTTATCTCCCCTGATAAAAAAACCAGAGTGATGTTAAATAAATATATTTATATATTCACGTATAATAATAGACTAACTACTTGAACTACTATATTTTGAAATTGCTTTTAACCAGAAAAAACGAGTTAAAATAAGAGCACCTATGGCATATACAAAAGCCAATAATAATGTTTCCATACTCATTATTCCCAATGCAGCCTGAGCAGGGACATTACTAACAAAGAAAACAGGTAATAAAAAACTCAACAAAAACCGTAAAGCACCCGGATACGCACTGACCGGAAAACGCCCAACATCCATTAACGAATAGCAAATAATCCAAACATCTGACACTTTAGTAAACCAAAAGGCAAGCAGATTTGAACACATAAACAGGGAATAGAAAACACAAGCTCCTAGTAACAAAGCAAAATTAAATTGTAAAAAGTTCCAAATCGTTAACGCATCCTGCTGAGACATTGCTAATAACACAACCACATAACCAACAATAAAATTAGCACCATCCCATATATTAAAACGATGGAAACTAACAAAAAATTGAGTATCAACAGGACGAATAATAATTTGATCCAAATCTCCACGCCTAATATATTCAGAGAGCGAATGAACGCTTGGAAATAACCAACTATCAATCAAAGACTCAATAATGAGTGTTACCCCCAATAAAGCTACCATCTGATAGTAAGTCCAGCCACCAACCTGAGATACCTGACCGAAAAATCCTGTCAGTACTAATAATGCCAACAAACAAGAAAGACTAGAATTGATTAAATTTACCAGAGCATTAAAACGAAATTCAAATTCTAGCAAGAAAGAATGTCTTAGTAATACTAAAAATAATGAAATATATCTCATTGCATTAAGCTCCAGATGCTGAATATCTTTTTAGCCCTGCATTCCATAACAATACCCTGATACATGTCAGTAAAATGACCCAAAATAGTTGCACTCCAAATCCAATCAACAAGAGTAAGCCATCCAATTTTCCTAATATTATTTGAACCGGAAAATCTAATGCTGACGCAAAAGGTAATAATTTTAACCATGAAGCAACATTCTCCGGATATAAATCAAGTGGAATGAGTACTCCGCCTAAAATGGTATAAAGCGCCCAAAGCAATGGATCGAATGCCATCGAGTTACTGATCCAGAATGCTAACAACCCAAGGCAATAATAAAGATGAAATATAATAATCCACGCCAAGGCAAGCGCTGGAATAAAAATCAATAAATTTCTAATATCCAAACGATGTAAATTACCTGTCAGTAAAATACCTAATATAAAAACCAGTGAAATGATAGGACCTCTGACCATCATTTCCCCTACATGATCAGATACATAATTATAGAGAGGAGAAACTGGCCGCAGAAGTAACATCGATAATTCACCACGTCTAATATCACGATCTAAACGCCGCATAACCCAAATTGCCGTTAACTGACGAACGAGATAAATTGAAAGAAAATACACTGCAAAATCACTTGCAGTATAACTACCAATTTCACCTTCTTTTGCTAACCCTAACCAAACAAACATCACTGCTATAGGCATAATACCGCCTAACAGCCAAATAATGGACTGAGCGCGATACGCAATGACTCTTGAAAAAGATTGACCAATAAGTACCCACCATAACAGCAGGCTTCTCCTAACTTGCTTCAACATCAGTTTCACCATATGAAGATAAATATCTTCCCAAAACCTTTTCAATAGGCTCATCATGAATAGAAATATCAAGTATGATTTTTTCTTCCATCAACTTTGCGACCACAGAAGGAAGCAAATCTCGCTCTACAATCAACTCAATACTTTGACCATCATCGGAAGATGAGTTAATTAGAGATCTCAATTCTGGTTTTATCAGGCCTGAGATGGTAGCCTTTAGAATTTTCTTTGGTGAGCGCTTTTTAATTAAGTGTGATAATTTTCCATCATATACAATCCCACCTGAATTAATAATAATGACTCGCTTAGCAAGCGCTTCAACATCGGCCATATAATGAGATGTCAAAAGAATAGTTGCATTGTTTATTTGATTATAATGAGCAATAAATTCACGAACTGAACGTTGCATATTGACATCAAGCCCAATAGTTGGTTCATCTAAGAACAATACGGATGGTTTATGCAATAATGACAAGGCAAGTTCACATTTCATCCGTTCGCCTAATGATAAATGGCGGACTGGTCTATCAATCACTGAATTCAGGGAAAGCATTTCCACAAGTTCATCTCGATAATTTAAAAACTCTTTTTCATTAATGGAATAAATAACTTTATGTAGTATAAAAGAATCATTTGGTGTTAGATCCCAAGCTAATTGCTGTTTTTGCCCTGCCACAAATGTTATGGATTTTAAATATTCGTTCTTGCGTTCATAAGGAGTATAACCTAATACTTGGATATGTCCTGAAGACGGTTTAATAATACCAGTTAACATTTTCATTGTGGTAGTTTTTCCTGCTCCATTAGCGCCAAGAAATCCTACAATTTCACCTTTGTCAATGGAAAAATTGATTGATTTTACTGCTTCTACTATCGCATATTCTCTTTTAATGAATGATTTTAGGCTACCTAATAACCCTGGATTTTTAGTATAAACCTCATAGGACTTACATAAATTATTTACTTGAATAATGGACATTATTTGAATCTTTCCGTTTGTATTTTGGTACACATATTAATTGCCCATCAGATCTTTTTTCTATTACGAATCCATATAACTTGAGGGCATTATCACAAAAAACATCTTTCCAAGCTTCTTCGGGTACCCCCTGACGAAAAAGATCGAGATAGGATTTTAAATATACCATCGGCCAGCCAGAACCAAAAATTAATTTTTCCGAAGAACCAAGATAATCAATTATCCAAGATAATGGTTTTGAGATCAGCCTCTTTGCCCGTTCGTCAGAACATGCTTTTGTGTCTCCATCAATCAGTGATGAACCTTCTAGAAACACATTGGCATTTTTAGCGGCAACAACTGCTGCACTTTGAAACCAGGGATTTCCCGCATGTACCAGAACAAAATTGACACCTGGATAATCAACCGCAATTTCGTCAAAAGAAATAGGATCTGCATACTTAACCTTAGCATGAGACCAACCTGGATCACCGCTATGAAACATTATCGGCACTTTTAGCTTTTCAGCGAGAATATAAAGTGGCTGGAAAAATTCATCAGATGCATACCGATGTATAAAACCAACATTGATTTTTATTGCATAAATCTTGCCAGAAAGAATATTTTTCTCAATTATATCAATTTTATAATTTAAATCCCTTATAACAGCACAATGGTAAATCCCATATTCACTCAAATCACCATGATTTTGTGAAGGTACTGCAGAGTCTGACAAAGCTCCAACAAAATTGATCCCATTTATTGATTCTTTAAAGGAATCTAAACTTGATATTATCCCACTAAAGTGGTCTGGAGCACCTTCAAATTCGGTATGAACATGAGCATCAAATACATTAATATCAAAGTCTTTCATTTTACCCTCAATAAAAAATGTGTGTCAGTTTTATTCCAGTAACCGTCGATTAATATCCTCGGCATAATCAAACGCACCATTTCCTTTCACTATATGTAAGGCATATCCTAAGCTTGGATCAATTTTTGTATAAAAACCTTGTTCGGTATAACCTTCTATAAGAAACCCACCCTTTTTTAAGTAGTTAAATGAAACTTCTATATCAGAGGATAAAAGTTTTACAGCACTTAATCTGGCTCCCTGACTTTCATCCAAATTAGGTTCAACACCAAAATAGGCATAAAACTCATCAGGATGTAACCAATATATCTGCTGTATGCCTATAGATAATGTTTTTCCTTCAAATTTATAGCAATCTCCTATCAAAGAAAAAAAGTTGTACCAATGTTCCCTATCTTCGATAGGCGTATTTGTACAAAAATAAAAACCACAAACTCCATAAATATTATTTTGTCCATAGTTTATTTCTGCCCATGAAGGCTTTCGTAAAAGATATTGTATAAATTGAAAATAACATCCTGGTGTATAATGCTCAGGAATATTTAAAATAGCCCATGCCGCTTTTTCCCACCCTTGCATATTAGGAATAACATACCTAATATCAGCAACATCTTGATAAAATTTTTTCAGTTTATTTGCACAATTTTTAATCTTTCCTGTCGCAGCAACTAACGCATAGGGATAACCAAACTTTGATGCTCGCAATTCAGTAACAGTACAAGAAGATTCAAACTGATTCAGGTCAATAATCTCAATCAATTCCAGATAAGAACCAGTAAAATGGATGAAAATACTCTCTTTTCCACCATCATGCTGTATGCGCTCAGAACTAACCAAAAAACCAGATCGGTTTAACAAAGAAATGGCTTGTTGTCTATTTCCAGTCGGAAGAATACTATAACAGTGATCTATCAAAGCAATTGCCACACATCCCCCTTTTTCCTGGATATTCCTAGAGTCGGTCAAGTTCCTCTATATCCGTACTACATAAAGAAACATCGACTGATGCTAATACTATCTTCAATTGCTTGATACTATTAACCCCTACTACAGGAGCAACCACACTAGGCCTTTGCAACAACCATGCCAAAGCAACTTGTGTACAGGTTATTTCATTTTTTTCAGCAATTTCCTGAATAAGATATAAGACTTCCCAATTTCTTTCATTATCATAAAGTGTTCTCACATCCTTTTCTCTGAAAAATCCATTATTAATACTTCCTCGATGATATTTACCGGTCAAGAAACCTTTCGCGAGTGGAACATAGGGTAACATGCCAATTCCTTCTTCCTGACATAATCCCATAAGCTCAGATTCATATTCATCTTTTTCCAGAAGATTATATTTTTCCTGTACTGTCACATAGGGAACATAACCACGTTTCTCGCATAAACTTAAAGATTTCATTATCCTCCAAGCTGCAAAATTTGAACAACCGATATAGCGTACCAAACCTCTTCTTACTAAATCATCCAAAGCACTTAGCGTTTCCTCCATAGGAACATCGAAATAATCATCATGTACCTGATAAAGATCGATATAATCAGTTTTCAGGCGCTTAAGTGATTGTTCAACAGCCCTGATAATATATTTTCTTGAAACACCCTTATTATTTGGATTGTCACCCATTGGCGCTGAAAATTTTGTTGCTATGATCAGGTCATCTCGTCTTGAATAAGATTTTAACCACCTACCAATAAAAGACTCTGATAATTCACCACCATCACTTCCATCTGATAGATAAATAGGGTAGCAATCGGCAGTATCAATAAAATTACCACCATACTCAGTAAATATATTTAATATTTCACGGGCACTTCTTTCATCAACCCATCGACCAAATTGCTGCGTACCAAGGCATATGGTTGAAACATAAGCACCGCTATTTCCAAGTGTTTTATATTTCATATAAGTAATCATCACTATAAGTCATAATCAAAACGTGGTCTTTTACCATGTTGAGGAGTGATCCCCCCTCGGCCACCAGCGCCTTCAGGATGAACAGCAAGTTCAGATCGTATGGAACGGAAATTATCACACGCCAGCCATACCCTATACATTAATCTTTTTTTCACTGGATCTTCATTGTCTTCAAATGCAGTGCGTGAATGTAGGAAAAGGTAGTTATTGAAAAAAAGAATATCTCCTTTTTCAAGTGAAGTAATCCAACAAAAATAATGAGATGTAGCCAATTCGTCGAGATAATTGACAGCTTTTTGCAGAAGAGGTGGCACTTTTTCATTTCGAGCAAATGCAGCTGCAAACATATTAAACCTTAAGTACCTAATACTGAGTTCACCATTGTATTCAGAGAATACAGGAACATTATGCTCAGTGATTTCACTGGCTCCTGGAGGATGTTCATTCAAGCGATGATAAGGATAGCCCGTGTATAAAGCCGATAATAAATCTAGTCTCGTTTGCTTAATAGCTTCATGAAGCGCCACCGCACTAGCAAATTTGCTATCACCGCCATGTTTGGCTTGCCTGACGCAAAGCATACACACCATATCTGGTTGATCTGTATGCATAAATAACTCTTCTCTGTTTCTATAACCTCTGGCATCAGGATCAATATGCGTCATATCTTCTACCCGCCCAAGTGTATCTCCCATCACACTCTGAGAAACTGGTTTCCCCATCAAACTACAAAGCCGCAAAAAACGCTCACCTAATTCAATTTCATTTATTTCAGTAATAGAAATTCCTTTTAATAAAACAATTCCATTGCCACTTTTGACACGCTCATAAATCTCTGTTATTAGTTTTCTTAACTCACTCTCGACAGGTTTATGACCCATTTTTCCATCAAAAGACTGTGTGAATCCATTAGATAATTCAGACATAACCTTTCTTGCACGATATTCATCTAATTGAATAACACATTGTGAATATATTTCTTTATTTGACCTTTCACTAATTGATTTAAATATCTCGTTTTCTTCACTTAGCATAATCATGACCTCTAATAAAAACATACATTAATTGAGATTACTTATTCTATAGAATGGTTAAAGATATTTATTTAGATCTAATTTAATTGTAAAGCCTAATTCTTGTTTATACACACTATTACTGCTCAAGGATCAATTCCACCACCATTGAACTCAGAGATTTCTATTTTATAACCATTAGGATCAAGAAAGTAGATAGAACGAGAAGAATGATATTGAATTATATCACCATCAGGTAACTTCACATTATGTGATTTTAATTTTTGCAAAACAGAGTCGAAATTATCAACAATAAAACCGACGTGGGTAATTTCCAACCCAGAATTTTCAATTCCAGTTCGTTCAGCATACTCATGCAAACACAAATATAATTTACTTTCATTCCCTAAAATAACCCAGCGAACCATTCTTCTTAATCCAGCCTCCTTCTTTTTAAATCCAAATACTTCTTCATAAAAACGAATACTTTCATCAAGATTAGCCACTTCCATTTGGATATGGTCGAAACGCGTTACATTAATAGATGTTATTTTATTCATACTATCATCTCCTTATGCATAGGTGTGAGAAAACCTTGCTCATCCCAACGATTGATGAACTCTCGAAAATATTCTTTAGATTCTAAATCATACTTTGATGATATGTTATAACCAGATAATCCTGCTGAGATATTTGTTTCATCCATTGTCAGGACATTTTTGAAACTATTAATGGCCTCCTGATGATCGCCAAGGTGTTCATGGCATACACCAATCATATACTCAGTAAAAGTCACTCTAGGCAAACCTGCCTGCTTCGCATTTTGATATTGTTCCAATGCCTTAGTATACTTATTTTGTTTAAGATAAACTTCAGCAAGCTCTTGATAGTTAACCGACCAGTATGGGTCAAGTGTAACAAGAGCCATAGCATATTCTTCAGCAACATCCCATTTCTGGCTGACATACATCATTTCTTTAATGGATGATTCCAACACGGTTTTTTTTGGTCATGTATTAAATGGTTAGTTGCTGTGATATGCTTCCGGCTTTTTAAGGATGAAGTATGGCCAAAGTTGATGTCTATTGCCGTTATTGCCACAAATCAGAACAGGTCAAAGGACATGGGAAAGGAAATGGCGGACATCCTCGTTATCGCTGTTATAGCTGCTGTAAGGTCTTTCAGTTGGCGTATACCTATCAGGCCTGCAAACCCGGCGTTAAAGAACAGATTGTCGATATCGCGATGAATAACGGGGGAATTCGTGACACCGCTCGGATCCTGAAAGTCGCCACCGCCACCGTCATGAAAACATTAAAAACCTCAGACCCCGAAACGTAACGACACTTCCCCTTGCGGAATGTGGCATCCAGATTGTCTGTGAAATCGACGAGCAATGGTCGTTTGTCGGCAATAAGAAAAACCAACGCTGGCTTTGGTATGCTTGGGAACCCCGCCTGAAGCGAATAGTGGCTCATGTTTTTGGCGATCGCAGTCGAAAAACGTTAGACAAGCTGCTTACCCTCTTATCTTCCTTTACTATTCGGTTTTACTGCACGGATGACTATGTTGTTTATGACCCACTTCCCGAGGAAGAGCACTTGACTGGAAAGGCGTTTACTCAGCGTATAGAGAGAACGAATTTAACGCATCGTACCCGAATCAAAAGGCTGAATAGAAAAACCATTGGGTATTCAAAATCGGAAGAAATGCACGATAAAGTGATAGGAACCTTTATTGAACGTGAACATTATTTTTAATACCTAATCTAATCATTTAATACATGACCTGTCTTCGATAGCCGATGAAGAGAAAGTGTTGTTAAATATCCATTATGAATTGGGCTCCTATACACGAATAACGGTCTGGCCAAACACCTCTGAATCCTATGATATTCAATTATTATTTAATAATGAGTATATGGTCAGTATCCAAAAAGGCACGGCGGGTCAAATGTTGAAATGGAAGATGGACTATGACACAGATAACCGATTTTTAACACAGGTCTTGTCCCCGACGGGGCTGAAGGAAATTGTGGACTATAATTCTAACGGCCATCAGCTTCCAGACAATGCGAGCCTACCGGCATTGCCCTATGTCACTCGGCACACACAATCTCCCGGTAATGGCTCTGATATTGTGCGCACTTATGAATACACCAATTTTAACTTTCTGGGTTATGGGGCAGTAGGAAATTGGGATCGTAATGAGGATTATCTTTATAACATCTTAACCGACTACCAATATGGCTCGACCGAAAGCTGGCTGGAGGGGAAAACACAGCGCCATATCACCCGGAGCTATAACAATTATCATCTGTTGACCTCAGAAGTGATCCAGCAAAATGATTGTCAGCGTCATCATAAGACAAAGTATTATGCACAGATTGGCGTTGATTTTGTGGATCAGCTCCCGCAATTTCAGATGCCGGAATCGGCGATTGTCAGCTTTAATGAGGCCGCCAACGGGGAAAACCACCAGACACAGTTTGATGACTCAGGTAATCCCACCGTGCAGATTGCGCCGGATGGTACACGTACCGACTGGACTTATTATCCCGCCAGCGGGGAGACAGGTGCCTGTCCGCCAGATCCGCATGGCTTTGTGCGTTTCGTCAAGTCCAAAACCGTTACGCCGGGTCAGTGTTCCCCCGAGGGGATCAATGAGGAGGCACCTGTTTACAAAACAATCTATCGCTATGCTCAGTTGCCAGCCCGTCCCGGTTCACCCTTATCCTATGCTGTCGTGCGTACTTATCAGGGAATATTCAGCGCAGGTAGGCTACTGCTTGAAAGACAGACTCACTATGTGAATGAAGTCGCTTCGCCTCATCATGGCCGTCTTCAGCGGGTTGATGAAACGGTGCATAGTATACAAGATGGTGGTCAGTCATGGACGAGCCAGCAAGTTTTCAGCTACGTCCTTCAGGGAGAGGCGCTGGTGCAGGGTATTCAGTGGACAGGGCATGACCAACTCAGCATAGCTACTCAACGCACACAATCGCGGAGCAGTGGCAAATTATGGCATGGCATGGATGCGCAGGGCCGTACAACACGTTATCACTATGATACTTTTGGGCGTATCCTGAAACGCATCAATAATGAGGGAACCGATTACGCCCGGGAGATAACGTATGTCTATGCCATTGAAGATGCCGGTACGGTAACAACAACACAAACTGATGTTTGGGGTAATCAGATGCGTACCCGCTTTGATGGACTGGGGCGTGCTTATCAGCAGGAGAAACTGGAGAAAGGGCAGGAGAAACAGGGCTGGCGTTTGGCGTCTGAAGCGGTCTATGACAACGGGGGGCGTATAGAGAAATATATCAGTCATGACTGGCTGCCCGTCGGTGAGGGGGCTGGTTCTATCACGCAAGTCTCTTCCAGTCAGCGTTTTGAATATGATGACTGGGGACAGCGATATCTTGTGATACAGGATACTGGGGAACGTCTCCGGCATGATTATGATCCTGCTACCCGGACTGCACAGATTACCCTGCTGGCCGAAGGGCTGCGTTTTGGCAAAACAACCGTGGTATATAATGTACGTCACCAACCCGTCACCATTACACGTTATGACAGTCAGGGGCAGCTTTATAGCCAACAGATCCATCATTATGATGGTTTGGGACGATTACGGGCCACCATCGATGAACTTGGACAAAAGACAGAATATATTTACGATCTGTTTAGTCGGGTTTCAGCCATTAAACACAGTGATGGCACGGTGATCCGAAAAAACTATGCCCCTTTCAGCGCTGGCAATTTATTGACACAAATTGAGGCTGGCGGTCATGTATTGGGGACACGCGATTTTGACAGTCTGCAGCGCAATATCTCCACCTCCTGTGGCGGGCGTACCTACCATTATGCTTATCAGGGGAGCAATCTTTATCCCAGCCAGTCCACTGATCCGTTGGGTCATACAGTGACACATCAATATGAGCCTTTATTAGGGAATGCCCTGACGAAAGTGGAGGCAGAAGGAATAGAACAACGCTTTAGTTATGATCCCAAAACGGGAACGATGACTCAGGCTTCTGCATCGCAGATTGCTACGCATGAGATGAGCTATACTGCTTCGGGGCAGTTGAGTCAGACCCGTTACCATTTTGAAGATGGACAAGCCGGTGTCGCCCGCTCGGTCGACTATACCTATTCTCCCATTGGCCTGATGACGGATTACAAGGATGTGACGGAAAAAAAATGTCATATGCGCTTTGATTCGTTTGGTCGTCCGATCGCAAGACGAGATTTAGATATTGAGATTGCCTTAATCTATGATACAGCCAGTCGTGTAAACAGTTGGACAGTTCATGACAAACAACACAACCAGAAATTAACCATTACCCTGAGTTTTGATGATTTTGGTCGTGAGGTCAATCGTCAGATCCGGACTAAAACCGATACGCTGACTTTGGAACAGAGCTATAACGTCAAGGGACAGGTGACCTGCCGTAGCACCCGTTCACAGGCATCCGGCTTGTTACGGCAGGAAACCTACACCTATGATCCCGCACGCAGCTGGTTGAAGGAATATCACTGCACTGGTTCGGAGTCTCCCCGTGATGCCTATGGTTTTGGCATTGCCCGTCAGCACTTTGCCTATGACGTTCTGGGTAATATCCAAACCTGTGTGACCATACTTGAAGATGGCAGCAGCGATACAGCAACTTTTACTTACAGTGAGGCAGATCCCTGTCAGTTGCACGGGATAACCCATACCCACCCCGGTTATCCTGCCACCATCACATTGGCTTATGACAAGGCGGGGCGATTGATCCGGGATGAGGTTGGGCGCCATTTAACCTATGATGCGCTGGGGCGGTTGACCTCAGTGCGTTTAAATGCGGCCATAAGTCATTACGCTTATGACGCAGCCAACTGTCTGGTGTTGCAACATATTGGTACCAAGAAAACCTATGAGCTTTATTATCAGGGCGCGACCCGTGTAGCCGAGATCTTGCGGGAAAGCGGGGTTGCGACCCGTCTGTTACATGCCCACGGGGAAACGGTCGCGACGGTGACAGGTCCAGAGGTCCATTTGCTGGGGACAGATAAACACAGCAGCGTACTGCTGAGCCACAAGGGAGATGGCGCTGAAACACGCTACCGTTATTCCCCGTATGGACAGCAGGCGGAAAATGAACGTGCCACCGGCCTGCCCGCCTACAATGGCGAGCGTCTTGATCCCGTGTGGGGAACTTACCACTTAGGTAATGGCTATCGCACCTATAATCCCGTATTGATGCGGTTTACTGCCCCGGACAATCTGAGTCCATTCGGTGCCGGTGGTATCAACAGTTATGCTTATTGCCTGAATGATCCGATAAACCGGACTGATCCCAGCGGGCATATGAGTCTGGGGGGCATTTTGGGTATTGTTTTTGGTACTGTCGGGTTAGCCGTTGGTATCGTCTTAGCTATTCCCACAGGGGGAGCGTCACTGTCCATCGGGGGGGCTGTTTTGGCCGGACTGGGATTTGCCGCTGATGCTACAGGAATAGCCAGTGTGGTCACCGAAGACAGTGATCCCCATGCCTCTGCAATCCTCGGTTGGGTTTCCATGGGATTCGGTGTGGTCAGCATGGGGGCTGGTGCCATCAGCGGCTTGGTCACAGGCATGCGGCGAGCGGGACACCGGATGATAACCAGTTTTAGCCATGGTATGAGCGGTAGGAGGGTTCCTGAAACTCAGCTAATCAAACACAACGAATACACCCTGACTTTCCAGTCTATGTTAAATGAAGATAGGGTTTTCCAAATCGAAAACCCAGTAAATAGCGGTGCTTATACTTTAAGCGTGGATATTAACGGGTTAGATACCAACACGATTCTTCGGTTGGATAGATCGGGATTTGAAATACTGAGCACTAACGGGGCAACAAGAATGATTAGTAATGTCTATCTTGTGCCATCGAAACCACCAGTTTTGCTGAACATCACAGAAGATAACTATCTAAATTTATATGGGCAATTTATAAAAAGTGACACTCGCTATGGTAGTACCAGTCTAATTAATCAATCGCGCCATTTACAAAATTTGCTCAGAGCTACGGGAAGACATATTAGTGATGATTTAATAAGAGATATGGATTTTCTATGGAGTCATCATAGATTTAGATATGATTTTAATCGATGGCTACATTTTGAAATGCTAGAGAAGTCCAATATCATTGGAGAATATATGACGGAAATTCGACTGCAGTCGTCCGCATCTGATATATTTAATTCCTTTGTTCCAAATATTGCAGCTATTCCAGTTATTCCAGCTATTCCAGCTATTCCAGCTATTCCAGGACCCTAAACGAATCGATTATCTCAATTTTTATTTTTAAGTATTGATTCCCCCACTGGGGGAATCAATACTTAATACATTAGTAAGTTGCCTCTTTGTTCGCTGTACTCACTCACCCCAGCCACACAATTATCTATGTTCCGGGAAATTCGTTCCCTTGCCGCCGCGACGCATATTGAAATCCATCGGAATATATATTCAGAAGCTATACCTGTGTAATTAGCTCCCCCAAGATCTGTTCAATCAATCCACTTAATGTTTTATGATTAAATCCCTTAACCACCTTATCCTCCACTATCCTTGCCTAATCCTCCAATTTATTATTTTCACTGATATAAACTTTCCAATTCTAACGATATGCTAAGTAACAATAATGAGTAAAAATTTTGTGTGTTTATGGCAATGAATGAGGGAGTAGAAAATGAAATCATTACATCACCTATCCGGTGCAACAGAAATTGAAATTCAGTTACAACAATTAATCGGGAAAATAGCCAGCTTGACGCGACCCAATACATATGCAGCCAAAACCGCGATCCCTGAAATGACATTGTGTCATTTAGAACAGCCAACGACACCAGTAGGCTGGTTGTACGAACCCAGCATTATGATCATCTCATCACCATTTAAGGCGGTGACTTCAATGAGACTAAGCGTATGTTGAGGTTGGAACTCAGCGATAAAGTATTTGTATAGTAAAGCAATCTTACCCCTTTAGTCATCGTTGACGGGCCGGGGAAGCCCTTACAGTAGTATATTTTCCGTTTTTCAAGTGGAGTCCTATATGAGCTCTCTTCTGCTTTTCAGAAATACCCGCTAATCAAAAATTATCTTATTGATCCACCTCTCTAAGTTCTTAAAGATTCATATTTTTTATCCATAGCCATAAACCCAAATGCAGCCAACATGGCAATAGACACTATAAGTAACCATGTGTATTGATATCCAAATTTATCGATTGTGAAACCAATTAATACAAAACTTGGCATAAGCAAAATATTGCGCATGCACGTTGAAAAACTTTGAATTCTACCTCTATGGCTTTTTGGTGATTGATTGGCTAAATATATACCTTCCTTAGTATAAAGAAGAATTTCACCAGCAGATAAGAAGAACCATGCGATAAATTGCATTGGTATAGTTGGGCTTGACATTACAACTAAGTAACCAACTGCGAAAATAACACTTGAATACGCAAGGCTTATAATGTCCGACTTGGAGGCAGTCAATTTCATTAATATAGGTGTTATTGCAACAACGACTAAGCAGGAAAAAGTGCAGAGCTGTCCAAATAGAATAGGGCCATGAGTATCAAATATATAGTTCAAATACAGCGGACTAGCCATAGTCATTTGATTCATAACTACCCACATTAGAGAGCAAAAAAATGTAAAAAAAATAATTCTTGGTCTCTCGGACAGTACTGTCCAAACGGTACCAATGACTGGTTTTTCCAACTCGATATTCAATAACTGAGTTTGGCACGTTCCCCTTTCTTTAACACTAGAATTAACTCCAAAAAGAACTGTTAATATTCCTATCAGAGCAGCTAAACCGTTCCCCCAGAATATCCAAC
Organism: Xenorhabdus bovienii SS-2004; assembly: GCF_000027225.1. Classification (NCBI taxonomy): domain Bacteria; kingdom Pseudomonadati; phylum Pseudomonadota; class Gammaproteobacteria; order Enterobacterales; family Morganellaceae; genus Xenorhabdus; species Xenorhabdus bovienii. Next base: position 2,153,885 of record NC_013892.1, on the reverse strand, counting down.
TTGTATAACTCCAAAATAGATATCCAGCAAGAAGTGGACCTACTGCTGAACCTAAATTAAAAGCAAGATAACTTAAGGACATTACAGCATCGCGGTTCCTGTGGTTTGACAAGTCAGCAACCAATGCGTTACTTGCCGGGAGTGCTAGACCAAAAAAGAAATATGTTCCGAATAAGAACAAAGGTATGACTATAGGGTTATATACAAAAAATCCACATACTATCAATATAAGAGAACCGACTAGCTCGCCAAATACCAAAACTCTCTTATGACCCATACTATCTGAAAATTTACCTCCTAGAATACTACCGATAAAATATGAACCAGTCACTCCCATTGTTAACGATCCAGCAATTATTACAGAGTAATCGAGTTTCTCAGTCAGTAACAACATCATAAAAGGTAGAATAAAATTTCCTAAACCAAGAATAAATCTCGCTATAGCGATGAAATAGATATTTGATGATAACCCTCGATAAATTGAGATTGCTCCAATCATTTTATTTATCATTGTCATTCCTTTATTATCAGTTAAGTATGTGTCATTAAAAAATATCGAAACCAATTAAATGTCATTTCTTAAACTTGCAAAATAAGTTAATTTAATTACATGATTGATGTATGATTATATTATGCGCGTCTCGCACTGTTTTATTAATTTTTATAGCGAGAAAAATAATTTATATCGAATCAGTTTTGTGCATATGGTTGGATATTAAAGAAACTACAGCTTTCTTTTTTAATATCGGATAGCTGGAATACTTCTTTTAAAAACGTGCCAGTATCCCTGTTCTTGACAAATACTTCCTGATTGCTAATAAAGAGTTTTTGAGGAATACCAAGGTAATCAGCAAAACGTTCTTTTTCGAATACCTGAGTCTTGCATCGATCATCTATCAACATTCGATCTGGTGGGATTTGTAAACAATTTGCAAACTCCAAGCACCTCGATATGTCTTCATCTCGTAGGGGAATTATAGCAATATCAAATGGGCGTACTGGCTTTGGTAAGTTGAACCCTTTATTATCTCGATAGCAATCGAGGATCACAAAAAATAACCTTTGAAGCCCCAGCCCATAAGTTACGAATTGGGCGTTCATATTCCTATTTGAATTGCTGCAATAGCGGGCAATCACTTTTTTTTCTTGACCATATTCATACGCCATTGCCAAACTCACAGCAGAAACATCATTAAAGAGTTCCTCACCATCAGTATGAATATAGAAATACTCGTAAAATTTACTTTCTTCATTATAAGTGAACTCTATAGGTATAGAAAATACATTGGCTAAATGTAGTGTGTATTTATGAAAGAACTCAATAGCCAATTCCTTTTCAGATACCCTCTCATGTAAACAAGCACCAGCAAGCATTCTGAACTCTCTTGTTTTGAGAATACCTTGAACCTGGCTGAGCTGCCGATAAAATTTGGCGGAAAACATCATTTTTATTGGTAGTTGTCTGTAACTTTGAAGCCCCTCCTTAAGGAAATTTAATAATAACGGTTCTGGAGTTGATAGCAAATGATAGCGTTCCATTTTACCTTTCAGGAAGACAAATTGATCTAGAAAACCGTCATGGAATTGCTCACCCAATGATAAGATATCAGTCGGGATTATTTGGGTCATATCTATATGGTTGAATTCAAATTTTTCGGCCTCTTTAATACAGCAACGCTCAATAGCAGTTAATATCTTATTACCAATAGGTAAGAATAAGGGTATTCCCTTTTCTACCATTTGATAAAAAGGCCCAGAACTCAATAAAGACATAGTTGAATTCTGGTTTAGAATTTTAGGTAATCGATATTTTTCAAGAAATAGTTGTTTAGTTAGCCTCACGTGGACCTCCAATATTATTTATTATCTTGTCAGATCTCTATATCAGTAAAAATTCACCTACAAAAGGAATAACTCCAATTTAATAAGAGTTATTCCTACTGAAAAGAATAATTTTGGCTAGTACATCTTACGGGTTACGTGTGATAATTAAGATGTAACTATATTCACGAGTCTATTGGGAACAATAACGGTGCGCTTCACAGTTTTCCCTTCAATATGTTTCTGGACTTCTTTTAGAGTGAACAGTTTATCCTTTATCATTTCCTCTGATGCATCCACACTAATAAGATGTTGAGCTCGTAACTTACCGTTTACTTGGACTGCGATAGTGACAGTATCTTGAACAATAGCCAACTCATCTACTTTAGGCCACTCTTCTGTAATGAGAGCATTATCATGTCCTAGAACATGCCATAAAACATGCGTAACGTGAGGGATAATAGGAGATAACATAATAACGACATTGTCTAATACTTCTTTTACTACAGCTTTGTCTGTTTCACTATTAACCGTAAACTTATTGTATGTATTGATAAGTTCCATAACAGCTGCAATTGCAGTGTTGAAGCTTAATCTTGTCTCCATAACATCAGTTACTTTCTTTAGAGTTTCATGGAGCTTCCTTCTTAAATTTTTTTGCTCAATAGTAACAATTCCACTTGAATGAATTATCTTGGGCATGCAGTGTTCGGCATGACCATGAACCGTATTCCAGAGTTTCTTAATAAATCTATGTGCACCATCGACCCCGGAGTCTGACCATTCAAGCTGCTGCTCAGGAGGTGCGCTGAACATCATAAATAGACGCAAAGTATCTGCACCATAGTTGTCAATATAATCTTGAGGGTTCACTACATTTCCTTTCGATTTTGACATTTTGCTACCATCTTTAAGCACCATTCCCTGAGTAAATAGACGGACAAACGGCTCATCCGATGTTAACAAGCCTTCATCACGCATTACTTTGTGAATAAATCTAGCATACAGTAAGTGTAAAATTGCGTGTTCTATGCCTCCTATGTATAAATCTACTGGCGCCCAATAATCAGCTCTCTCGTCTAACATCATGTTCGGTTGGTCAGCACATGTAAATCGAGCGGAATACCAAGAAGACTCGACAAAGGTGTCAAAAGTGTCTGTTTCTCTAACTGCACATTTTCCACAACTGGGGCACTTAACATTGTAAAATTCAGGTATGTTTTTAAGCACATTGGATTTATCTGTGAATTCAAATTCTTTTGGTAGCACTACGGGAAGATCATTTTCAGGTACAGGTACAGTCCCACAATCATCGCAGTATATAATTGGAATTGGAGCCCCCCAATAACGTTGGCGAGATACTCCCCAATCGCGAAGCCTGTATTTGGTTTCGAATGTTCCTGCCTTTATTTCCCTTAGTTTTTGAGTAACTCCCTCGATAGCGTCATCACTCACCAGCCCATTGAACTCCCCAGAGTTTATTAAAATTCCTTTACCTGTAAATAAGCCCTCAATATTGGCACTTTCTTTATCAACAGGTTTTATGACGTGCTTAACGGGTAAATCATAGAGGCCGGCAAACTCGTGATCGCGTTCATCATGGGCTGGAACACCCATTATGGCTCCTGTACCGTAGCTCGACAAAATGTAATTGGCTATCCATATTGGCACTTCTTCGCCATTCAACGGATTAATAGCTATGCAGTCTGTTTGAATGCCTTTCTTTGTCAGTGTCGCTAAATCAGATTCAGCAGTAGACATCTGCATACACTTATCTGCAAAAAGCTTTATATCGGGCTCTCGTTCAGATAATTCTCGTGCAAAGGAGTGATCTGGTGCTAGCGCTATAAAGCTGCAACCAAAAATGGTGTCAGGCCTGGACGTAAATACTTCTACTGTATTTCCTGTGCCTTTAATCTTGAAACTAACTTGAACTCCTGTAGATTTACCAATCCAGTTTTTTTGCATCGTTTTAACTTGAACAGGCCATTCTTCCAAGTGGTTCAAGCCATCTAGCAATTCTTCTGCGTAATCCGTGATTTTTAAAAACCATTGTGAGATTTCTCTTTTTTCTACTAAAGCATCTGAACGCCACCCTCGCCCATTTATAACTTGTTCATTGGCAAGGACGGTCTCATCCACAGGGTCCCAGTTCACTACAGATTTCTTCTTATACGCTAGTCCTTTCTCATATAATCTAAGGAATAGCCACTGCTCCCATCGGTAATAATCAGGAGAACACGTGGCTATTTCTCTAGACCAATCGTACCCGTACCCCATTTGCTTTAATTGCTTTCGCATGTTGTTTATATTCTTGTACGTCCAAGATGCAGGGTGAGTATTATTTTTAATAGCAGCATTCTCGGCAGGCAATCCGAAAGCATCCCATCCCATAGGCTGAAATACGTTTTTTCCACACATTTTTTGATAACGAATAATAGCATCACCTATGGAGTAATTCCTTACATGCCCCATATGAATATTGCCACTAGGATAGGGAAACATACAAAGAGAATAGAATTTTTCCCCTGGGTTATGTTCATCTGCAAGAAAGGTTTTTGCTGATGACCAGTATGATTGTGCTTCTTTTTCAACATCTCTCGCACTATATGTTTTATTTATTTTCATGGACATATACTTAAATACCACCTATAACTTATTTTTCATTAGGACTTTTCTTTATTTCTTTTTCGCACTCTACGAATTCAATCTTGTAACCATCAGGATCGGTTGCAAATGCAATTATTGTTGACCCATATTTTTTGGGTCCAGGCATTCGCACAACATTTCCGCCACTTGCAATTATCCGATCACATATAGCGAACACATCATCGGTATAGATTGCAATGTGACCGAATCCATTTCCGAGTTCATATTTATTAGTCTCCCAGTTATGAGTCAATTCAATCAAGGCGCTATCAAATTCTCCGCCATATCCAACATAAGCAATGGTGAATTTACCATCCGGAAAATCCTTACATACAAGTAAATCCATATTTAGTATTTTGGTATAAAATTTAATGGATTGAACTAGGTTAGAAACTCTTAACATTGTGTGTGCAATTCGCATGTGTTCTCCTATCTAAAAATGCTAGACAGATAATGCTGGATCATCAGCACCTGTTGGTTCCTCTTCCAGTTCCCACATAACACCAAATTTATCGGTGAAGTAGACAAAACTAATTGAGCTGGAAATTGTTGACGACTTTAGTTTCAGATCTAAATCTGATTCGAGCTCTGCATTTGCGAAGGTAAAATCGTCGGGACATACCGGATCCAATTGAAAGGGTTTATAATCCGAGTTAGGATTGATGAGAGAAACACCGGGAAAAGACTTGATTTTCTCGTATGCACTGGCAATGTCCCTCACACGTAACGCTATATGTCTAGGCCCTCCCAATTCATTTGGCAAAAATGTTTGAGGTGGATTAATTGGCTTGGGATTAATGTAGCTAATGATTTCTAAATAAACTGTAGTATTAGGTATTTTAAGAAAATTTATAGCAACAACTACTTGTTCCGAGCCTTCCAAAAAACCAGCACCTTTAGCAAAACCTGAGTTCTGAAAATGTGGAAATGACTGTACCAGCTCAAATCTAAATAAAGATTGATAAAATCTTGTTGCATCGTCGATATCATCTACAACAATATTTATATGACCAAATTCAACTATATCTAACATAATTAGTCCTTTTTATTATGTAAGAAATTTATTGAATGCTTAATAAGGCAAATCAGTGAATCAGTCACTTTGTTGGAAAAAAAACCAGGAGTCCACTTTAGGTCTGCCAATGAGTCGCTAATAACAAATGCGGATGCGATATTGACTTTATGGAATCCGGCCACAACAAACAGGGCTGATGCTTCCATTTCTACGCACAATACCCCTTGCTGCTGTAAGCTCGTAACTTTTGATTTGGTCTCTCGATAAGGTGCATCAGTAGTCCAAGTTCTACCTTCAGTAATAGATGGTATATGCTTACTGAAGCAAAGTTTAAGGTCTTTATGCCACTTTTCCGTTGGTAAAGATATTTGCCCGTCAGAAACATAGTGTTTTGATGTCCCTTCGTCTCTTAGGGCACTATCACATAGAACAATATCTGCAATGGAAAGGTTAGGGTTGAGAGCTCCAGCCGTTCCCACAACTATAAAATTTTGTACTCCAAATGCGATTAACTCTTCCAGATTTATAACTGCGACAGGAGCTCCTATTCCTCTACAATAAAAAATTCCTACAGATTCATTGTCTGATAGAACATAAAGTTCTCCAGCATTAAACCCTTCTATTTTATTTAAGTCATAAATCTCTTTGCAGTGTTCCATTAGACTTTCCAAAAAAACCATAATAACAGTTTTTGGAACTGATTCGACTTGTAAGTACCCACTAGCGCGTAAATACGAAATAAATTTATTTGGATCTACAATTAAGTTATTGTTCATATATCCTCGCGTTTGATGTTATTATCTATTGAAAAATTAGGGTATTTCCGGTACGGACATACAGATTTCATTTTGTTTGTTACTTAATTTCATATGAATGAAACCGCCGATTGGTAAGGTCAATATTGGATCTGTGTGTGAAGACGAGAAATTAACAAGTGTAGGAACAATTTCCGGAACAAACTCTGAAATCAGATTATCTAAATATGAGGGACTAAACCTTTTTCTAGAACACTCAGTAAAGTTTCCAATTAACAAGCCGGAAATTTTATCAAATATGCCGCATGCTTTAAGGTGGGATACCCACATTCTGAATTGGCTCGGATCGGTATTAAAACCTGACTCAAGTAATAGGATTTTATTGTCGAAGTCCGGACAGTATTTAGTTCCGATAAGGTTTACCAAAGACTCAATATTCCCGCCGATTAGTATGCCTTTAATTTCCCCTTCATTAATAGTCCGCCATTCAGGGTGAGATTTCCATTCCCTAGGGCCGAAACCACTTTTCAAGAACCATAAGTCACTAGCTGTCATTTGGGGTTGAATAAGTCTCTCTTCTATATTTGTCAGCCTTAGCGCTTTGGTAAAACCATTAACCGTTTCGGCTGGTAAGCTTGGGTTGCAAAAGGTTCCAAATCCAGGACCATGAAAGCTAACTCCACCAGTAACCGCATAGTAGGCGTTAAGTAAGGCAGTGATATCACTATACCCAATTAATACTTTATTAGTACGATGGAGCTCTATGAAATCAATGTGTTCGAGTAAATCATTACAATTGTAGCCGCCAAAAACTGCCATAATAATATCTGTATTTTCACTTAGTATTGCCCGATTTATACTAGACGCACGTTGAGCAGTAGTTCCGGCAATATTTTCGGTGTCAAAGAAAGATTCGTCGTTGATTGAAACTACGTACCCAAGATTTGATAGATTTTTAAGGCCAACATCTATCATTTTTGTGTCTAAATTGCACATAGTATTGGCTGGCGCAACAATGGTTATTTTAGCCATTCATCACCTGTAGTTTGGGTGTTAATTTAGTCGACCGAAGTTCATTGTGGACGACTAACTCTTCGTTGGCGCTTAGTCTATTGGGCTAGCGGTAAACAACTCAGGCTCAGTGGGAAATGTTACCTTTCTAAGAAGCATTAAAGAAAAACCCATATGTGATAAATTCGTTCTGAACAGATGCATAAAGTAGCTATATCTCTTGTATAATGCAGTCCGAATTTCAGGATCAAGTTCTTCTAGATGTTGTTGTTTGAAAATGATATTGACATATTCTTCAACTTTGGCGTTTGAAATATCATCGAAAACAAAATTTTCACAAGAAACAAGCTCGTACCCTGGAAGGTTGAAGAACTCAATCCAGTCTTTTTTGTATAGAGGGCTAATTTTGACATCGATAGCTTCTGAAACCTCATCCACAAGTGAGTCTTTCGGTTTTTTGATATAGTACATTGGGATCGCGGCAATCAATCCATTGTCTTTTAATACCCGGTCATATTCCTTAATAGCTTTCACTTTGTCATCAAAGTAAGAGGTTACATTGCCACAGAAAACCATATCAAAAGTCTTATCTTCGAACTTTGTATCAGTGGCATCTCTTTTTTCGAAAGAAATTAGTTTAGAAACATTTTCCTTGATCGCCCGATTACAAGCGACTGACAAATTGTTCTCATCAATATCAATTGCAGTAATCTTACAATAGGTAAGCTTAGCCAATTCGATTGCTGTTACACCTGTCGCCGTGCCCACTTCTAACACTTCTGTTTTGCTATTCAAAAAAGCATTCTGAGCAATTCTTCTAATGCTATTCATTCCTCCTGGCGGTCTATTCGTTTCTCTCACAATACCGATCATGGGAAAATACTTAATGGTTGGAATTGACTCTAAAGTTAAGTGTTTCATTTTTCACCTTAGTTAGATAATTACGCAGTACAAAACAATGCGCATTTAAGTTAAAATATGCTTCTTTGAGAAAGGATAACCAAATAATTTATGGTAGGATATTTTCTCCGTGAATGCGGGGAAGTAACTGACAATCTCGAATGTCATCATGATTAATTAGCCATAGAATGAATCTTTCAACTCCCATCCCAAACCCTGATGTTCTTAGGGGCATTAATTCTCTCATTCGGATATACCACTCATACTCTTCACGGGATACTTTTCGAACATTCAAGTTCTCCACTACATTCTCGGCATAAGTATTCCTTTCTCCTGCACCTAACGTTTCACCAATCCCCATCAACAAATCCGCTGTAAGTGAATAGCCTTGCTCAGATGCATCTGCCTGATAAAAAGGAACTGATAAGCTAGGGAAATGGGTCAACCAAACTGCGCCATCGAATAATTCAATTAACTTTTGTTCGCCTTCATTTGTTATTTGTTTAAATTCAGATTCATGCTCACTAAAATACCGTGAGTCATTGTTTAATAACTCCACCGCATCCGTGAACCTTACTCGTGGTATGTTGCCCTTAAGCATAGAAAGCTTTCTTAGGTGTTCTAGTTCATCAGTAAATTGCGATAAAAGTGCTCTTTCGTTTTCTAAGAAGTAATCGCATAGGTATGTCACGTACGAACTGGCTAGTTCAATGACATCATCCAAACTGCCGATGATTTCACTTTCTGCATGATAGAATTGATTCAAATGGCGCTTGTCCTGTTCTTCGCCTCTGAAGGTAGGCATGAGATAATACACACCTTTGTCATTCAATCTCAGAACGTATTCAAGCAAAAACTGCATGGAATCCGCCAAATAAGTATCCACTCCCCCTAGATTAATTTTCACAGGTATCGAATCTGATCCAAGTCCCATAGGACTCGAAATAGATCCAGTGGTAACAGGTAGCAGTACTGGAGACAACTCTCTAGAGCTAAAAAATCCTCCTGTTTTGGCTGAAATAAGAGAATGTATTTTAGTTATTGATTTATACCATGGATCAAAGATCGCACTCTCGAAATGGCTTTCAGGGTTCTTCCAACTTTGTTTTGACTTCATCGTATTAGTTAAAGATCTACGCTGTGAAACATTCCCTGAAAGAGGTTTTTTTATTGTGTTGTCGCTAATCATGATTTTCCTTGTATAAAAAATAAACATGCAACATCGAATAGAGTAAAACTAGAATTGCTTTACTCACAGAAACACCTACAGAGTTGTGCGCTACCAATAGACACAAAGATCGCGTATTATCTGCTTATTGATAACATTATTAGATATATATACCGATATTTTTCAAAATAGTTATCACTACTTACTCAATTTTTAGTCGGCAACTCTATCAGAATATAAAATTATGCTAATATTTCTTACCATGCAGATACTTTTTAATTTTGAGCGATGTTTAAGTACTTAATATAGTATATTTTCCGTTTTTCACGCGCCCCCCTTAATAACACTACTAACAATATATTTTGTCGCGCCCATACTAGCCCCCACTGTCACTTCTAGAAGCACCACTTGCTGTAGCATAAGCGAGATCTTTAACTATTTGACGATTATTGGGGTGATGGCTATTATGATTTGTTCCTCCTGAAATTTTTTCTATATTCCATTTTATTTAATTTGATCATGAACATATTCCTTTTTATCTTTTAAAAAACATAGATACAATACTAAAAAAATAGATGCGCCAATAGATTTATAAAAATACATAATAGGTCCACACTATTGTTCACACATTCATATTTATTTAAGGCATAATCCAAAAAAATAAAAATAATTATCAATTTTATAAATCATTTTTTACCTTCCATACGTTTTCTGGAAGAATAAAGAAAGATAATAACATCAATGGATCTAAGTATGACATAATCTTCTCCTACTTGTTCGGTAATTACTATAATCAGCCTAACTTAAACTATTGTTAAACCGTCACTCATAAATAGAGGCGTATCATGACACCATACTTATTACATCTGTAGTATTAGCTCCCCCAAGATCTGTTCAATCAATCCACTTAATGTTTTATGATTAAATCCCTTAACCACCTTATCCTCCACTATCCTTGCCTAATCCTCCAATTTATTATTTTCACTGATATAAACTTTCCAATTCTAACGATATGCTAAGTAACAATAATGAGTAAAAATTTTGTGTGTTTATGGCAATGAATGAGGGAGTAGAAAATGAAAGCATTACATCACCCATCCGGTGCAACAGAAATTGAAATTCAGTTACAACAATTAATCGGGAAAATAGCCAGCTTGACGCGACCCAATACATATGCAGTCAAAACTGCGATCCCAGAAATGACATTGTGTCATTTAGAACAGCCAACAACACCAGTAGGCTGGTTGTACGAACCCAGCATTATGATCATTGTTCAAGGGAAAAAACGGATAACTATCGGCGGGTGCTCTTATTGTTGTGATGCCAGCCAATTTATGGTGACTTCCACCGATATTCCCACCATTACTCAAGTTTGCACCGCTTCGAAAGAAGAACCCTTTTTTGCCATGATGTTACAGTTTAATATTCAGGAAGCCTCAGAATTACTGATAGAAAATCATGTTGCAATCCGGCAGGATTCGCCAGATACATGCGGGTTAGCTGTCACTCCCGTTACAGCTGAACTGCTGGTTTGTTTCAATCGGCTGCTGGATTTATTAAGTACTCCAGAGGATATTCCCGTACTTTCTCCATTGATTCAAAAAGAGATTGTCTACCGTCTGCTAAAAAGTGAATTGGGTGGACGACTGCAACAGATGGCCTCACAGGAAAGCCCCAGCCATCAAATCAGCAAGACCATTAACTGGCTGAAAGATCACTTTGCTGACTCCGTCAAAGTCGAACAACTCGCACAAATTGCCCGAATGAGTCCTTCATCCTTTCATCACCACTTTAAGGCGGTGACTTCAATGAGCCCACTCCAGTATCAGAAATGGTTGCGTTTAAATGAAGCGAGACGAATATTATTGACACAACACCATAACGTATCAGCCACCGCATTTCAGGTGGGTTATGAAAGCCCTTCCCAGTTCAACCGTGAATACAGCCGTCTATTTGGTGAGCCACCCTGTCGGGATATCAAACGGCTGCGAGTAAGATGATGATTAACCCATCGCCATCAAATGACCTTGATAAAACGATAAATGCGAAAACAATATCTCTTTGGAGGATCAGGCAACGATTGGAAATAACTGGGCACCCTTCCGGCTAAAATTGGATCTAATATAATTCATGCATTATCCATAAAATAAAACAGAGGATGATTATGACCCACATTTTGGTTGTTAATTCAGCAAAAGAGTTTGGTGAATCAAAAGGAGAACTAAATAACACGTTAACAGAGATCATCAAGGATCATCTGACGGGAATGGGGCACGAGATCCAAATAACTCATGTTGATAAGGGTTATGATATTCAGGCAGAAGTCGATAAATTTATTTGGGCAGACAGCATTATTTACCAGATGCCGGGCTGGTGGATGGAAGCCCCGTGGATTTTGAAAAAATATGTCGATGAAGTTTTTAGTGCCGGTGACGGTACGTTATTTCAAGATGACGGGCGGACTCGCAGCGATCTTACCAAAAAATATGGTTCAGGAGGTTTATCTCAGGGTAAAAATTACATGTTTTCGGTTACCTGGAATGCACCGCTGGAATCTTTTGAAGATCCTGAACAGTTCTTTGAAGGAAAAGGCATCGACAACGTTTATTACCCTTTTCACAAAGCAAATCAGTTTTTAGGCATGTCACCATTACCGACGTTTGCTTGCTATGACGTGGTGAAACAGCCACAGATTGCACAGGATATTGAGCGGTTAAAAATACACTTATCTGATTGTTATTGACTATTCGTGCTCCCACCTGCCATGCAGGTGGGTAATGTGATTGTTATCACGGTTTAAATTTATTCATATTACCTTACATAAATCTTCCTTGAATTTTTATCAAAAAAAAATAACCATAACGGGTCTAATAAATTGATATATACATTTTATATTACCCATAACATCCTATAATGGCTTATTTTTATGACTCTAATAGCTTATCTATACCGCCAATCTTGGATATTACTGCTTTTATCAACAATAAGCGCATTAATTAGTGGATTTGCCGGTGCATCTGTAGTAAGTACAATTAGCAGAGGAATTACAGAAACAGTTCAACTTAATTCCTTTCTCTGGAGCTTTTTTGGTATATGTATTCTTTTTTTCATTACTAAAACACTATCCGAGGTTATCCTCTCACATTTAACCCAAGCAACAATTTATTCATTACGTCTCAGTCTGAGTACTAAAATATTACGTGCACCTTACAAAAAACTTAATAAACTTGGGAGACACGGCCTATTAGCTGTTTTAACTAAAGATGTCGATGTATTTATACAATCTTTTATGTTAGCCCCAACTGCTTTTGGAAATATCACCCTTATTTTCGCCTGTTTTGGTTATTTAGCGTGGGTTTCCTGGCAACTTTTTGTCATTCTGATCCTTTTATGTCTAGTGATAATGTATATTTTTTATCTTCTGGAAAAACGTCCTATACGGTTAATGACTGAAATGCGTGATCAGGTGGACAGGTTGTATCTCAATTTCCAAAGCCTGATTGATGGCAGCAAAGAACTGCAACTCAATACACAGAAAGGCGATGCGTTTATCGATAAAGTCATTTCTCCCGGTGCCAAAAAATTTAAAGAAATCTGTATTAAAGCAACCACGGGTTATGCCTGGGTGCTGAATGCAAGTTCAATCGCTTTTTATATGATTATCGGCATCATGGTCTTTGTCGTGCCGATCTGGTTACCTCAAGACCCCGCCAGTCTGGTGACGGTGACATTAACTGTGCTCTTTCTGGCTGGCCCTATCAGTGAAGTTGTCGGTGCCATCCCAGAACTGAGAGAAGCTGAAATCTCGTTGAATAAAATGCGTCAGCTTGATAATGACTTAGACGAAGGGCAGGAAAATCAATCAGTGCAGGGTGACACGCCAAACCCATTTTTGAGTGAAAAACCCCTGGTACTTGAGTTGAAGGATATCGTCCATCACTATACGACTGATAAGGAAGACCGTCAGTTTATGCTCGGCCCTTTAAGCCTGAAAATATCTCAGGGCGAAATTGTCTTTATTGTCGGAGGTAATGGTAGCGGTAAGACCACGTTAGCCATGATGCTGGTCGGTTTATTCGAACAGGAATCCGGTTCTATCTGGCTTAACGGTGTAAAGATGGATACATCCAACAATGTCCACTATCGCCAATTCTTTTCCGCTGTATTTTCCAATTATCATCTATTCGATCAGCTATTAAATACCGGCACAGACGTCACAGAGAAAGCGACTCATTACATTCAGGCATTAAACATGGGTCACAAAGTGAAGATTATTGATGGTAAATTCTCTACGACAGAGCTTTCAGCCGGTCAAAGAAAACGGCTGGCTTTGGTCGCTGCTTATCTGGAAGACCGCCCTCTTTATCTTTTTGATGAATGGGCTGCTGACCAAGATCCGGTATTTAAACGGTTGTTCTATACAGAGCTTCTGCCGGAGTTAAGATCTCGTGGGAAAACGGTTATTGTGATTAGCCATGACGATGCTTATTTCGATATTGCTGAACGTGTTATTAAGCTGGAAGATGGTAATATTAAAGAAATAAATAATCATAACCATGAAACTATTACAGAGATAAAATAAATAACCACCCAAAATAAATGACCGTGATATATTTTTTATTCATTCAAAGAGCCTATTTTAATAGGCTCTTTTTTATTAACCTACATTATTAAAATTATTATGCAATATAAATTATTAATAACATAGATACACATTGCCTGTAATAAAATTAGATATATAAGTAAAACACGACTAACCATGTAAAATACATTGATTTAATATATAATTCATCCTCTCGAATGTCATGAAAAAATAAAAGTATATTTTCTGAACAAAGAAGAATTTGCTTATCAGTTTTTTTAAAAATGCCTTTATTTTTATAAGTATGGTATATTTTTTATTATTTCATACATTTACAGCATGATTTTTCTTGCTGAAAAACAGATCATTCTGACTTTATTTATCCCGGATTTTTTAGTTATAGATTTGGATTCTAGTTTTATTTTTTGTTTTATCAGTTCTCAGACTTTTTTATTTTCATATGCCCATAAAAAAGGGAGCTATAAAATGAACCACCCTGAAAAGTTGAAGCCATTTGCTTTATCAGAAGCACAAAGCAGCCGTTGGTTTCAATATCAAATTAACCCAAGCCAACGTGGGCGAAATAATGGTGCATTTTGTGCCAGAGTTAAGGGGTTAAACGTTCAAGATTTAGAAAATGCACTCAATCACCTGATCAAGCGTCACCCGATGCTGCGAGCCAGTTTCGGGCTATACGATGGCGAATTGGGATATCGCATAGCAGAGAATAGCGAAATCAAAATTCAGACACATGATGCCCTGCACCTCAGCGAAGATACGCTTCAGCAACTTGTACTTGACGATTGCCGGCATGTTCTCGATCTGGAAAATCCGCTGCGCTTTTATGCCAGTTGGTATCAATGTAATGCGCAAGAAAGTGTCATGGTATTGACGTTCGATCATTTAGTTGTCGATGGTTGGTCTTACTGGTTGTTGCTGGAAGAACTCGGCATGATTCTGACCTCACAAGAATTGGAACCGATATCAGAACACAGTTATCAAGATTATGTTTCATGGCAGCAGAAATGGTTAAACAGCAAAAACGCAAAAAAACAACAACAGTTCTGGGGCAATAATCTGGCTGGGGATTTGAGTACATTATCATGGCCGATGAAAATCGGATCGGTACAGAACAGAGCAGATAACAACGTCGCCCCCCCAGCCACGGATAAAATCACGGCGTTCGGCAGAATCCCTGATGATTTAGCGCTTAAGCTGTGTGCTATGGCATCTGAATACGGCAACAGTCTGTTCGCTATTTTTCTGACTGCCTATCAAATCCTGCTACATCGCTATACCGCGCAGGACGATATCGTTATTGGCTCAATGATGCCGGGTCGAAGTCAAGCCAAATGGGGTAAGTTGGTAGGGGAATTTGTCAATCCGGTCGCTTTACGCGGTCAAATCAACGGTAATATCACTGTAAGGGAACATATTCTTCAAACCGCAAAGACCATCCGTCAGGCGATTGAAAACCAGAGATACCCTTTCACCAAGATTCTGGAACAATTTAAGTTACAGCGCACTGCCGATACACATCCGATTTTCCAGACTCTGATGACCTTTCAAAAACCCAGATATATTAGTGAGCTGCCAACGTTATGGATGGATAACGATTCCAGCACGACAGTACATTGGGGGAACGCGGAATTAAGACCTTTCCCGCACCCTCTTTATGCCGATACCCCCGTCCCCCTGATGGTGAATATGATGGAGGTCAATCAACAGATCCGTTGTCATTTCCATTACGATCCTCAGGTGTTCGACGCTGAGTTAATTAATCAACTCATAAAAAATCTCATTATCCTGCTCACGGCAATGGCGGATAACCAACAACAGTCTATCGACAGCTTACCGCTGATGGCTGAACAAGAACGCCGGCAGGTTCTCTATGATTTTAACAAGACGGATAAGCCTTTTCCTCAACACGCTCTGATTCATCAACTATTTGAACAGCAAGTCGAACGCACACCTGACACCATCGCCCTGATTTGCGGTGATAAGGCGTTAAGCTATACCGAACTTAACCAACAAGCCAATCGATTGGCTCATGCCTTAATTAAAGCCGGCATTCGTCCGGATAATCGTGTCTCTATCTGCATGGAGCGCAGTCTGGATATGGTCATCGGCCTGCTGGGAATATTAAAAGCTGGCGCTGCTTACGTTCCGCTCGACCCTGAATATCCGACAGATCGGCTCGGCTATATTCTGTCAGACAGTGACCCTGCACTTCTGCTGATTCATCACGGCCTGCAAGATCATTTACCGATGACAACTATGCCTGTATGGGTATTGGAGAGCGAAGAATATCAAACCAATATTGCCAGTCAGCCGACGGATAACCCGGTTGCCACCGATTTGGGTCTGACATCGCGCAATTTAGCCTATGTGCTTTATACCTCCGGCTCAACCGGCTTACCGAAAGGGGTCATGAATGAGCACCGTGGGGTCGTCAACCGTTTGTTGTGGGCGCAGGGTGAATATCAATTAACTCAGCATGATCGGGTATTGCAAAAAACGCCGTTCAGTTTTGATGTCTCAGTCTGGGAATTTTTCCTGCCTCTGCTCGCCGGTGCTCAATTAGTCATGGCACGTCCCGGTGGTCATAAGGAAGCGCTCTATCTGCTGGACGAAATCGAAACGCGG
Organism: Xenorhabdus bovienii SS-2004; assembly: GCF_000027225.1. Taxonomy (NCBI): domain Bacteria; kingdom Pseudomonadati; phylum Pseudomonadota; class Gammaproteobacteria; order Enterobacterales; family Morganellaceae; genus Xenorhabdus; species Xenorhabdus bovienii. Next base: position 2,137,338 of record NC_013892.1, on the reverse strand, counting down.
GACATTACTACCCTTCATTTTGTACCTTCCATGCTGCAAAGTTTTATTCATCTGACACCAGCCGGCCGTTGCCCTTCTTTGCGTCAGATTTTGTGCAGTGGAGAAGCGTTGTCGTATTCCTTACAACAACAGTGCCTGACTCATTTTGCTCACAGCGAACTTCACAACCTGTATGGTCCGACGGAAGCCGCTATTGATGTCACCTCGTGGCGATGTGTACCCGATCAGCATATCGGTCTGGTTCCCATTGGTCGCCCTATCGACAATACCCAAATTTATATCCTTGATAAACATTACCAGCCTGTTCCCATTGGCGTAGTCGGGGAAATTTATATCGCTGGTGCAGGTGTTGCCCGGGGTTATCTGAATAAACCGGAATTGACCACGGAACGCTTTATTCAAGATCCCTTCGGTCAGCATCCTGATATGCGGATGTACAAAACCGGCGATATCGGGCGTTGGCTAGCCGATGGCAGCATTGATTATCTGGGACGCAATGACTTTCAGGTCAAGATACGCGGAAATCGCATTGAACTGGGGGAAATTGAAGCACGTCTGGCTCAGTCTGACGGTGTTCAGGATGTGATTGTTATCGCCCGTGAATATGATGCCGGAGATACACGGCTGGTCGCTTATCTCATCCCCCAGTCCGGCGTCACCCTGAGTATTCCTGCTCTACGGGAACAAGTGGGCAGTAATTTGCCTGATTACATGATCCCGAGTGCATTTGTGATGCTGGATGCCTTCCCGCTCACTCTGAATGGCAAATTGGATCGTAAAGCGCTGCCTGCTCCCGATCACTCGGCCGTCCTCACACGGGAATATGCGGCACCACAAGGTGAAACCGAAGAACAACTGGCCGATATCTGGCAAAAACTACTGAAAATCGATCGCGTCGGGCGTAATGACAATTTCTTCGAGCTGGGGGGGCATTCGCTGCTAATACTACAGCTACAGTCAAGAATAAGTGAAATATTTGATGTCGAACTCTCTATTCAACAATTATTTGCACACCCCACTATTTGTCAACTTGAAGAGCACATTATTGATGCTCAGTTACTGCAATTTGACGCTGAATCCTTGCAAGATCTCTACAAAACAATGGGTTAATTCTGGTTTTTAACTGGCTTTGAATGGTACTTAAAAAATGAATGATAATGAATTAATATCTTTACCATTAGCAGAACGCAAAAGACTACTTGAGTTAGCTAAAGCAGCAAAGCTAACTCGTCAGCAGACACAAAAAACAGAAATTCATGCACAACCCCGTGATGGGAACGTGCCATTGTCCTGGGCGCAACAGCGTCTCTGGTTTTTAACTCAATTAGATCCCGCAGCACAAACGGCATACCACATGTCGGCAGGGTTGAACCTGCAAGGCCACCTGAATCAGAACGCGCTTCAAGCCGCGTTGGATCAGATTGTGGCACGTCATGAAATTCTGCGTACCACCATCGTGGACGTCGAAGGGCAGCCCCAACAAATCATTGGCAGTACTGATCGTGGTTTTGCGTTATCTGTACAAGATTTCAGCCAGTTACCCAGCACAGAACAGCAGACGGCGGTAGAAGAATGCGCCCAGCGTGAAGCCCTCCATCCCTTCGATTTTACTCAGGGGCCTTTGATTAGGGGGCGCCTGCTCCGTCTGGCAGAAGAGAGCCATGTTCTGCTGTTAACGCAGCATCACATCATCTCCGATGGCTGGTCGGTCAATATCTTAATGCAGGAACTTTCCACGCTTTATCAGGCTTTCTGTCAGGATCGGGCTGATCCATTACCCGCCTTGACACTCCAGTATGCTGACTATGCGCTCTGGCAGCGACAATGGTTACAGGATAACGTGTTGGAAAAACAGTTGGACTACTGGCGCAGTGAATTGCAGGGTGCACCGGTGATCCTGGAATTACCCACCGACAAACCGCGTCCGACACAGCAGAGTTATGCCGGAAGCCGGGTCGATATCACACTGCCGCCTGCATTGAGTACCGAGTTAAAGGCATTCAGTCAGCGTCATGGCATCACCTTATTTATGACCCTATTGGCCGGATGGGCGGTATTACTTTCCCGTATCAGCGGACAACACGATCTGGTAATAGGCTCACCCGTTGCGAATCGTCAACGGCATGAGCTGGAGCCGCTGATAGGTTTCTTTGTCAATACGTTAGCGTTACGGATCCAACTGGGTGACAACCCCAGTGTCAGCGAGCTGTTGGCACGGGTGAAAAATCATGCTCTGGGGGCTTATGCACATCAGGATCTGCCATTCGAGCAATTAGTTGAGGCGTTAAAACCGCCGCGTAGCTTGGGCCATAGTCCTATTTTTCAAGTGATGCTGGCTCTGGATAATACGCTGGGACAGCAACATTTCGAGTTGGATGGGCTACATCTCCATGAACTGCCGCGAACCCGAGACAGTGCCTATTTTGATCTGACCTTAACACTGAATGATACTGAGCAAGGTTTAGTCGGTGATCTGGAATATGCCCGCGATCTTTTTGAACATGCCAGCATTGAGCGTATGGTCGGCTACCTGCAAACCATCCTGTCAGCTATGGTGGCCGATGACAGCCTGCGGATAGACGATCTTCCTTTGCTGACCTCTCCACAACGTACTCAGTTATTGGCGAACTTTAACGATACCGCCATTCCATATCCAAAAAATGCTCTGATCCATCAGTTGTTCGAACAACAGGTGGATAACACTCCTGATAAAATTGCCCTGGTCTGGGGAGAAACTCAACTGAGTTACTCCGAGCTGAATCAGCGAGCCAATCAACTGGCGCACGGCATAATGGCATCAGGAGTCCATCCGGATGATCGCGTCGCAATTTGTGCTGAGCGCAGTCTGGATATGGTCATCGGCCTCATGGGGATTTTGAAAGCGGGTGCCAGTTACATTCCGCTGGATCCCAATCACCCGACTGAACGGCTGGCTTATATGCTGTCTGACAGTCAGCCAGTGTTAATGCTTACTCAGCAACATCTGAAAGCCCGCCTGCCTGTCACAAACATCCCCGTATGGGCACTGGATAGTGAAGAACATCAAACCTATATTGCCGATCAGCCAAAAGATAATATCGACGCATCGCAGACAGGGCTGACCCCACAGAATCTGGCTTATGTGTTATACACCTCCGGTTCGACCGGCCTGCCTAAAGGCGTCATGATCGAACACCAGAATGTAGTGCACTTAATTCATTCCCAGTTCCAGATGTCAAAACTAACACCGCAGGATCGGGTACTACAGTTTGCCTCTTTCGGGTTTGATAACTCTGTTGCTGAAATTTTCCCGACATTGGCTATCGGGGCAACGGTTGTCTTACGGCCAGATCATATTAAAGTCCCGGATACAGAATTTATTACCTTTCTGCAAAATCAGAGCATCACGGTTGTCGATTTGCCTACCGCTTTCTGGCACCTATGGGCACAAGAAATCAGCGCCGGTTATAGCTGGCCTCCTGAGCAATTACGTTCCGTCGCGGCCGGAGGCGAAAAAGCCGAGCACCGCCATCTGGTCACGTGGCTATCCAGTCCGGGCACACAAAAATGCCGCTGGATCAATACCTATGGCCCGACAGAAACCACCGTCAATGCAACCTCAATCGTTATCGATAAAGACGATCTCTGCACCTATGAAGATATCCCGATTGGCCGGCCTATCGCCAATACCCGGATCTATATTCTGGATCAACGGGGTCAACCCGTCCCGATTGGCGTAAATGGCGAAATTCATATCAGTGGCAGCGGAGTTGCACGCGGGTATCTGAACCGGCCTGAACTGACAGCAGAACGTTTTATTCAAGATCCTTTCAGTGACATTCCCGGTGCCCGCATGTACAAAACCGGCGATTTAGGGCGCTGGCTACCGGATGGCACCATCAGTTATTCGGGGCGCAATGATTTTCAGGTCAAAATTCGCGGTTTCCGCATTGAGTTAGGTGAGATAGAAGCCCGTCTAGCTGACTGCACTGGCGTCAAAGATGCCGTTGTTGTCGTCAGAGAAGATGACAGCGGCGATAAACGTCTGGTTGCTTACTTAATCCCTCAGCCTGGTGCAACCCTGAACGCGGCCAGCCTGCGTGAACAACTCAGTGTCAATCTGGCCAGTTATATGTTGCCAAGTGCCTTTGTCACACTGGATACTTTCCCGTTAAATCAGAACGGTAAGATAGACCGCCCGGCTCTGCCCGCTCCGGATCGTTCAGCCAGCGTCAGTCGCGAATATGCTGAACCCCAAGGTGAGATCGAGCAGCAACTGGCCGAAATTTGGCAAAATTTATTGGGATTGGAACGGGTCGGCCGCTATGACAATTTCTTTGAACTGGGGGGACATTCTTTATTAACTGTTCAGGTCGCATCTCGCTTGCGCCAGTCTCTGAATATTGAAATAACGCTACAGGATCTGTTTACTCAATCGGTATTAGCGGATTTAGCGCAATCATTGGTGACAGCAACCCAGTCAACACAACCGATGATCCTGCCCGCCAACCGTGAACAAACATTACCCCTATCCTGGACACAGCAACGTCTCTGGTTTTTGGCTCAATTAGATCCCGCCGCCCAGACGGCATACAACATGTCGGGCGGATTGCACCTGCAAGGCCACCTGAACCAGAACGCGCTTAAAGCCGCATTAGATCGCATCGTTGCCCGTCATGAAATTCTCCGCACCACCATCGTGCAGACCGAAGGGAAAGCCCGACAAATCATTGGTGATGCCGATGGCGGTTTTTCTTTAACCGTCCGGGATCTCAGTCAGTTATCTTCATCAGCGCAGCAGGCAACCATTGAGGAATACGCTCAATTTGAAGCCAGCCATCCTTTCAATTTTGCGCAAGGGCCGCTGATCCGCGCTCAACTGCTCAAACTCGGCGAGCAGCAACATGTTCTGCTATTAACCCAGCATCACATTATTTCCGATGGCTGGTCACTTAATGTCCTGATGAACGAACTTTCTGCGCTGTACCAAGCCTTCGGTCAGGGACAAGCTGATCCATTGCCTGCATTAGTAATTCAATATGCCGACTATGCGGTTTGGCAGCGGCAATGGCTGCAAGGCGAAAGACTGGAAAAACAGTTGAGTTACTGGCGCAATGAGTTACAAGATGCTCCCACCTTACTAGAGCTGCCTACTGATAAAGTCCGCCCGTCAGTACAGAGTTATCATGGCGATCAGGTCACTTTCACTTTATCGCCGGAATTAAATGCAGGATTAAGGGCATTGAGCCAACGCCACGGTGCGACGTTGTTCATGACATTACTGGCCGGCTGGGGAATTTTGCTGTCACGGTTAAGTGGCCAGCCCGATTTGGTGATTGGTACTCCGGTCGCCAACCGTCAGTACAGCGAGTTGGAGCCTTTAATCGGCTTCTTCGCCAATACACTGGCCTTGAGGATCAAGTTAGAAGATAACCCGACCATCAGCGCATTATTGGCAAGAGTGAAGGCTCATGCGCTGGAAGCCTACGCCCATCAGGATCTGCCATTTGAACAATTAGTCGAAGTGCTGCAACCGCCACGCAGTTTAAGTCATAGTCCGATTTTCCAAGTGATGCTGGCTTTGGATAATACATCCAGTAAACAAAGTTTCGAACTGGCGGAATTGAGTCTCAGTCCGCTGGCTCTGACCAGAAACAGCGCCCATTTTGATCTGACTCTGGCACTGAGTGACACCGAAAATAGTCTGACATGTGAGTTGGAATATGCCAGCGATCTTTTTGAGCGTTCCAGTATCGAACGGATGGCGGGTTATCTGCAAAACCTGCTGGCGGCGATGGTCGCTGATGACAATCTGCGGGTGGCAGATCTGCCACTACTGATGTCGTACGAACGAACTCAATTACTGACCGACTTTAACGATACTGCCGTCACTTATCCGCAGGACAAGCTGCTGGCGCAGTTATTCGAGCAACAGGTGGAGCACACCCATAATGCCATTGCCCTGATCTGGGAAGGCGCTCAACTCAGTTATGCCGAACTGAACCAGCGCGCCAACCAACTGGCTCACGCCCTGATTGCCTTTGGTGTTCAGCCGGATGACCGCGTGGCGATTTGTATTGAGCGCAATCTCGATATGGTGATTGGAATGCTCGGCATACTTAAAGCCGGGGCCGGTTATGTTCCGCTTGACCCTGAATACCCTGCCGAACGTCTGGCCTATATCCTGTCAGACAGCGCGCCCAAATTACTGCTCACCCAGCAGCATTTGCAGGCACGATTGCCGGTAGAAGATCTGACCGTCTGGCAATTGGATGAGGCCAGCCATTTAAATACCGTGGCACTGCAACCGACCGATAACCCTGATCCACGCCAGTTGGGGCTGCATCCCCATCATCTGGCCTATATCATCTATACCTCCGGCTCTACCGGCCTGCCCAAAGGCGTGATGATTGAGCACCATAACGTGGTGAATTTCACCTATGCCCAGTGCCAGACCAGTGAGCTCAAATCCACTGACCGTGTCCTGCAATTTGCCTCGGTTTCATTTGATACCGCCGTGTCTGAAATTTTCCCGACGCTGGCCGTTGGCGCAACCCTGATCCTGCGTCCGGCACATATTCGCATACCGGATGCCACTTTCAGCCAGTTCTTGCAGGAACAGGCGATCAGCGTCGCCGATCTGCCCACCGCTTTCTGGCACCAGTGGGTACAGGAGATGAAAGCCGGCCGCAGTGGTTTCAGTTCCCACCTGCGTTCGGTCACGGTCGGCGGTGAAAAAGCCGAACACCGCCATTTCGTCACCTGGCAATCGATGCCGGAAACCCGGCACTGCCGCTGGATCGACACCTACGGACCCACTGAAACCACGGTCAGTGCCACTGCGCTGGCACTGGATGACCCTGCTTCCTATGGCATGGACACCCTGTCGATTGGTCATCCTCTGATCAATACCTACATTTATATTCTTGATACGCGGGGACAACCCGTTCCCATTGGTGTCACCGGAGAAATCTATATTGGTGGCGCAGGGGTTGCCCGGGGCTACCTGAACCGGCCTGAACTCACCGCAGAACGTTTTGTGTCCGACCCATTCCGTGAACAACCCCACGCACGGATGTACCGGACGGGCGATCTGGGCTGCTGGCGGCCGGATGGCACGATTGTCTACCTCGGCCGCAATGATTTTCAGGTCAAAATCCGTGGCTTCCGCATTGAACTGGGCGAAATTGAGGCTCAGTTGGCCGCCTGTGCAGGGGTCAGTGATGCCGTAGTAGTGGCGCATGAAGAAGGCAGCGGCGATAAACGTCTGGTGGCATACCTCGTGCCACAGTCCGATGTCACGCTGGATACAGCCGATTTACGTGAACAATTGAGCACTCACCTGGCAGAATATATGCTGCCGAGCGCATTCGTGATACTGGACACCTTCCCGCTGAACCCGAATGGCAAACTGGATCGCAAGGCCTTGCCGGCACCCGATCACGCCGCCTCCGTCAGCCGTGAATATCAGGCGCCTCAGGGTGAAACCGAACAACAACTCGCCACGGTCTGGCAGACTCTGCTGGGGCTGGAACAGGTCGGGCGTCATGACAACTTCTTTGAACTCGGCGGCCATTCGCTGCTGGTGGTCAGCCTGATTGAACAACTGCGTCAACGCAACCTGATGCTGGATGTCAGTAGCGTCTTCTCTTCGCCGACACTGGCGGCGATGGCGGCGCGTCTGATAGTGAAAACGTCTGATGGATCTGCTGGCACCCACGTACAAAACGTACCGCCGAATCTCATCACCGACGGTTGTCAGGCCATTACACCGGAGATGCTGCCACTGGTGGCACTGACACAGGATAACATCGACCAGATCATCGCCAAAATCCCAGATGGCGTCGCCAATATTCAGGATATCTATCCGTTGGGGCCATTGCAGGAAGGCATTCTGTTCCACCATTTACTGGAAACAACCGGTGACACCTATCTCGACAACCAGTTGATGACCTTTGACAGCCGCCCGCGTCTGGATACGTTTTTGCTGGCGCTACAACAGGTTATCAACCGTCACGATATTCTGCGCAGTGCGGTTCACTGGAACGGTCTGCCGGAGCCGGTACAAGTGGTTTATCGTCAAGCCCCTCTTTCCATTGCCGAGTTAACGCTGTCCCCGGAACTCGACGCCGAACAGCAGTTGCGCGATGCTACCGATTCCCGCTCGGTACGGATGGATCTGACTCAAGCCCCGTTATTGTCTATCAAACTCGCCAAAGATCCGCACAGTGAAACCTGGTTTCTGGCTTTACTGCACCACCATCTGGTATGTGATCACCTGTCGCTGGAGATGATATTCAACGAAGTGCAGGCAATACTATTGGGGCAGGATGACTCGTTGTCGCCATCGTTGCCTTACCGCAACTTTATCGCCCAGACCCGCACCGTGCCGCTTGAAAAACATCAGGACTACTTCCGCCAGCTCTTGGGGGATGTCGATGAACCCACCCTACCCTTTGGCTTACTCGATATACAGGGCAACCCTGATGAACACAGTGAAATAACAGAAGCCAATTTCATTTTAGATAACGAACTGGCTCGCAGAATACGTGACTGTGCCCGTCAGCAGGGCGTCAGTGCCGCAGTATTGTTCCACGTCGCCTGGGCGCAGGTAGTGGCGCAATGCAGCGGACGGGATGATGTCGTCTTCGGTACGGTGTTACTGGGACGGTTACAGGGAGGCTCAGGTGCCGATCAGGTTCTTGGCATGTTTATCAATACCCTGCCTGTGCGCGTTTTATTGCAGGAGCGCACGGTTCGACAAACCGTTCAGGACACTTACCGGCAGTTAAGTACATTGTTGGAACACGAACAGACCCCGCTGGCTATCGCCCAGCGTTGCAGCCGTGTTCAAGCGCCTCAACCTCTCTTTAACAGCCTGCTTAATTTCCGCCATAGCCAACGTGACGATAAACAGTCCGCATCACCGGCTTGGGAAGGTATTCAGATCCTCAGCGGTGAAGAACGCAGTAATTATCCTCTGTCGCTGGATGTGGACGACTTCGATGATGGCTTTGCCCTGACCGCCCAGTGCAACCGACACGTTAATCCGCTACGCATTAACACTTATATGGATACCGTGCTGAGAGAGCTGGTGGCCGCACTGCAAAACGTCTCTGAACAGAGCATTCAATCTCTCGCCATCCTGCCGCCAGATGAACGCACCCGGTTACTGGTGGACTTTAACAATACGGCAGCCTCCTATCCGCAAAATGTTCTGCTCCACCAGCCATTCGAACAGCAGGCGGAACGCACACCGGATGCCATTGCCTTAATCTGGGAAGATGTTCAACTCAGCTATGCTGAATTGAATCAGCGCGCCAACCAACTGGCACATCACCTGATTGCGTCTGGCGTGCAGCCCGATGATCGGGTGGCTATCTGCATCGAACGCAATCTTGACATGGTGATTAGTATGCTGGGCATATTAAAAGCCGGTGCGGGTTACGTTCCGCTCGATCCGGCCTACCCTGCCGAGCGGCTGGCTTATATCCTGTCAGACAGTGCGCCGAAATTACTGCTCACCCAGCAGCATTTACAGGTGCGATTAGCCGTAGAGGATCTCCCCGTCTGGCGACTGGACGATGCCGACCATTTAAGTACCGTGGCACAGCAACCGACTGATAACCCTGACTCACGCCAACTGGGTCTGTACCCGCAGCATCTGGCCTATATCATCTATACCTCCGGCTCTACGGGGCTGCCCAAAGGCGTGATGATTGAACACCGCAACGTGGTGAATTTCACCTATGCCCAGTGTCAGGTCAGTGAACTCAAATCCACTGACCGAGTCCTGCAATTTGCCTCGGTTTCGTTTGATACTGCCGTGTCTGAGATTTTCCCCACATTAGCCGTCGGTGCGACCTTGATCCTGCGCCCCGCGCATATTCAAGTACCCGATGCCAGTTTCAGCCATTTCTTGCAGGAGCAGGCGATCACTATCGTCGATCTGCCTACCGCCTTCTGGCATCAGTGGGTACAGGAGATGAAAGCCGGCCGCAGTGGTTTCAGTTCCCTCCTCCGTTCGGTCACGGTCGGCGGTGAAAAAGCCGAACACCGTCATTACCTCACCTGGCAATCGATGCCGGAAACCCGGCACTGTCGTTGGATCGACTCCTACGGGCCAACCGAAACCACTGTTATCACCACAGCACTGGCACTGGACAACCACACCGGAGACAAGCCTACCGCCGGTTCTTCCTGTATGACGGAAACTTTGTCAATTGGCCGCCCGATAGCCAATACCCGGATCTATATTCTCGACGCACGGGGGCAGCCTGTACCCATCGGGGTCACCGGAGAAATCTACATCGGCGGCGCGGGGGTTGCCCGGGGTTACCTGAACCGGCCTGAACTCACCACTGAACGTTTTGTATCCGACCCCTTCAGTGAGCAACCCCATGCACGGATGTACCGGACAGGCGATCTGGGCTGCTGGCAACCGGATGGCACGATTGTCTATCTCGGCCGCAATGATTTTCAGGTCAAGCTCCGTGGCTTCCGCATTGAACTGGGTGAAATCGAATCCCAACTGGCTGCCTGTCCGGGTGTCAAGGATGCCGTGGTGGTGGCGCGTGAAGAGGATGCCGGTGATAAGCGTCTGGTGGCTTATGTGATCCCGCAACCTGATGCGTCTTTGGACGCAGTCAGCCTGCGTGAACAACTGAGCAATCATCTGACAGAATATATGCTGCCGAGTGCGTTTGTGATACTGGATACCTTCCCGCTGACACCAAGTGGAAAACTGGATCGTAAAGCGCTGCCGGCACCCGATCGTTCCGCCAGCGCCAGCCATGAATATGAAGCCCCTCAAGGCGAAATTGAACTTCAACTGGCCGCTATCTGGCAGACCCTGCTGGGACTGGAGCAGGTTGGGCGCCATGATAACTTCTTTGAGTTAGGCGGAAATTCATTATCCATCATGCGGTTATCCACTCACCTGCGTGAAGAATTCCACCTTGAAATTCCTATTGCAGACATTTTTCATCACTCAACACTGTATAAACTTGCTGAACTTATTCTATCAAGACAAATTGAAACTTTTTTCGCCCAAGATATCGAGTCGGTACAAAAAGAGTTGGAGAACCTGTCTGAAGAAGAGTTGCTTGCCATGTTAAATGGAGATCAACAATGAACATAAATGAACAAACTTTGGATAAATTACGGCAGGCAGTGCTCCAGAAAAAAATTAAAGAACGCATCCAGAACAGCCTGAGTACTGAAAAATATCAGATCCAGCCCAGAACTGACTCACAACAGGCGTTACCGCTATCCTGGGCGCAGCAGCGCCTATGGTTCCTTGCTCAATTGGATCCCGCCGCACAGACGGCGTATCACATACCGGCCGGCCTTCATCTGCAAGGCCAACTGAACCAAAACGCATTGCAGGCCACGCTGGATAGTCTGGTGGCACGCCATGAAATTTTGCGAACCACCATTGCGATGGTCGAGGGAAAAGCCCAGCAAATCATTGGCGATGCAGACTGCGGCTTTACTCTAACCGTTCAGGATATCAGTCAGTTGCCTGAAACAGAACAACAGGCCACTGTCGAAGAATATACACAGTCTGAAGCGAGCCATCCCTTTGATTTTGAACATGGTCCGTTGATACGGGGACGATTACTCAAGCTCTCGCAGGACAGCCATATCCTGCTGTTAACTCAGCATCACATTATCTCCGATGGCTGGTCGATCAATGTGTTGATGCAGGAACTCTCGACCCTGTACCACACATTTGATCAGGGTCTGCCCAATCCATTACCACCATTGACGCTCCAGTATGCCGACTATGCGCTCTGGCAACGGCAGTGGCTACAGGGCGAAGTACTGGAAAAACAATTGGATTACTGGTGCAGTGCACTACAGGACGCCCCTGCACTTCTAACACTTCCCACAGACAGGCCCCGACCAGCGCAGCAGAGTTATGCCGGCGGAAGCGTTGAAATCACGTTCCCTGCGACGCTGAAAGCACAATTAAAAACACTCGGTCAACGTCATGGGACAACCTTATTTATGACCCTGTTGGCGGGCTGGGCCGTGTTACTCTCCCGCATCAGTGGACAGAAGGATCTGGTGATAGGCACACCCGTCGCAAATCGCCAGCATCGTGAACTGGAGCCTTTGCTCGGTTTCTTTGTCAATACGTTAGCGCTGCGGGTACAGTTGCATGATAACCCTACTGTCAGTGAGCTATTGGCACAGGTGAAAGCGCATACCCTGAGTGCTTATGTGCATCAGGATCTGCCATTCGAACAGTTAGTTGAAGCGTTAAAACCTCCGCGCAGCCTGAGCCATAGCCCGATCTTTCAGGTCATGCTGTCTCAGGAAAATACACCGGGGCAACAAAACGTTGAATTACCGGGACTAACGATCAGTGAGCTGGAATTACCTGAAAACAGCTCACACTTCGACCTGTCGTTATCCCTGAATGAGACCGAAAACGGATTGGTGGGCGGACTGGAATATGCCCGCGATCTTTTTGACCCTGCCAGCATTGAGCGCATGGTTGGCTACCTGACCACCCTGCTCACCGCCATGACAGCGGATGACACACTGCGGGTGGAATCGCTGCCACTTTTGATGCCACAAGAGCGTACCCGGCTATTGGTGGATTTCAACGAGACTACCGTGGCCTATCCGAACGATATCCTGCTCCATCAGATGGTTGAGCAACAGGTCGAGCGTACACCGGATGCCATTGCCTTAATCTGGGAAGACGCTCAACTCAGCTACGCCGAACTGAACCAGCGTGCCAACCAACTGGCTCACGCCCTGATTGACTTTGGCGTTCAGCCCGATGACCGCGTGGCGATTTGTGCCGAGCGTAGCCCCGACATGATCATTGGGATGTTGGGCATATTAAAAGCCGGTGCGGGTTATATTCCGCTGGATACCGAATACCCTGCCGAGCGGCTGGCCTATATTCTGTCAGACAGCGCGCCAAAATTACTGCTCACTCAACAGCATTTGCAGGCACGATTAGCGGTAGACGGCCTGCCCGTCTGGCGACTGGACGATGCCAGCCATTTAAATGCAGTGGTACAGCTTCCCACACACAACCCTGAACAGTACCAACCGGAGTTACAGCCACAGCATCTGGCCTATATCATCTATACCTCCGGCTCCACGGGGCTGCCCAAAGGCGTGATGATTGAGCACCGCAACGTGGTGAATTTTGTCCATTCCCAATGCCAGATCAATGAACTCAAATCCACTGACCGCGTTCTACAGTTTGCCTCGGTTTCCTTTGATACAGCCGTCTCTGAAGTGTTCCCGACGTTGTCAATCGGCGCGGCCTTAATCCTGCGTCCGGCGCATATTCGCATACCCGATGCCGCCTTTGGTCATTTCTTACAGGAACAACGGATCAGCATCGCAGAACTGCCCACCGCCTTCTGGCACCAGTGGGTACAGGAGATGAAAGCCGGCCGCAGTAGTTTCAGCTCCCATCTGCGTTCAGTCACGGTCGGCGGTGAAAAAGCCGAACACCGGCATTTCGTCAGCTGGCAATCAATGCCGGAAACCCGGAATTGCCGCTGGCTCGACACCTACGGGCCAACGGAAACTACCGTCATTGCCACTGCGCTGACACTGAACAACCATGCCGCCCGTTCTTTCTGTGCGGCGGAAACCTTGTCGATTGGCCGCCCGATTGCCAATACCCGGATCTATATTCTTGATACACAGGGACAACCCGTACCGATTGGAGTCACCGGAGAAATCTATATTGGCGGCGCAGGTGTCGCCCGGGGTTATCTGAACCGGCCTGAACTCACTGCCGAACGTTTTGTATCTGATCCTTTCAGTGAACAACCCAATGCGCGTATGTACCGGACGGGCGATCTGGGCTGCTGGCGACCGGATGGCACAATTGTCTACCTCGGCCGCAATGACTTTCAGGTTAAGATCCGCGGATTCCGTATTGAGCTGGGCGAAATCGAAGCGCAATTGGCCGACTGTTCCGGTGTCAGTGATGCCGTGGTGGTGGCACGTGAAGAAGGTGCTGGTGATAAACGTCTGGTGGCGTACATCGTGCCGAAGTCTGATGTCACGTTAGATGCCGCCAGCCTGCGCGAACAACTGAGCACCCGCCTGATGGAACACATGCTTCCCAGTGCATTTGTCATGCTGGAAGCCTTCCCGCTGAACCCGAATGGCAAAGTGGATCGCAAGGCGTTGCCGGCACCGGATCGCACCGCCATCATCAGCCGTGAATATCAGGCACCTCAAGGGGAAACCGAGCAGCAACTGGCCGCGGTCTGGCAAAACCTGTTAGAGCTGGAGCAAATTGGACGTCAAGACAATTTCTTTGAACTGGGCGGGCACTCACTGCTGGTTGTCAGCCTGATCGAACAACTGCGCCAACGCGGTCTTACCGTAAGTGTCAGCGCGGTTTTCTCAGCACCGACGTTGGCCGCTATGGCCGCACATTTAACCGATGACGCCGCATCTGATACCCATACGCAGGCCATTCCCCCGAACCTGATCCCGGACGATTGTCAGTCCATCACGCCGGAGATGTTGCCACTGGTCACGCTGACACAAGACAATATTGACCAGCTTGTTACCCGGGTCAGCGGCGGTGCGGCCAACATTCAGGATATTTACCCACTAGGGCCCTTGCAGGAAGGCATTCTGTTCCACCATATGCTGGAAACAACGGGTGACACCTATCTCGACAGCCAGCTAATGACCTTTGACAGCCGTCAGCGGCTGGATGCGTTTCTGCTGGCACTGCAACAGGTGATCGACCGTCACGATATCCTGCGTAGCGCTGTCCACTGGCATGGGCAGCCGGAGCCGGTACAGGTAGTTTACCGGCAGGCTCCTCTTTCTGTGATAGCGTTAGCCCTGTCACCGGAGGAAGACGCAGAACAGCAATTACGCCGCCATACTGACTCTCGCTTTATACGGATGGATGTCACCCAAGCGCCGTTAATGTCAGCCAATATTGCCAAAGATCCGCATAGTGAAACCTGGCTGCTGTCCTTGCTGCACCATCATCTGGTCTGTGATCACCTGTCACTGGAACTGATATTTAATGAAATCCAGACATTGCTGCTGGGACAAGGTGAACATTTACAGCCCGCGTTGCCCTACCGCAATTTTATCGCTCAGACCCGAAGCGTTCCCGTTGAAAAACATCAGGCTTATTTTCAACAGTTGCTGAGTGATGTTGATGAGCCGACCCTGCCCTTTGGTTTACTGGATGTTCAGGCAAGTAATAATGAGATCGCAGAAGCTGTATTAACACTGGATGATGAACTGGCGCAGAGGATACGAGACTGCGCCCGTCAGCAGGGAGTTAGCGCCGCCGTTCTGTTCCATATCGCTTGGGCACAAGTGCTGGCTCAATGCAGTAATCGGGAGGATGTGGTCTTCGGGACGGTCTTGTTGGGACGGCTACAGGGGGGTGAGGATACTACCCGGGTGCTGGGTATGTTTATCAATACCCTGCCCGTTCGTATCACCTTACAGGATCGCAGTGTCCAACAAACCGTGCAGGAAGCTTATCAGCAACTCAGCCAGCTACTGGCACATGAGCAGGCGCCACTGGCAGTTGCCCAGCGTTGCAGTGGTATTCCGGTTTCCCTGCCTCTGTTTAACAGCCTGCTCAATTTCCGTCACAGCTCAGATGATGACGAGCAGGATCTATCACTCGCCTGGGAAGGCATCCAGACCCTCAGTGGTGAAGAGCGTAGTAATTATCCTCTGTCGCTGGATGTGGACGCCTTCGATGATGGTTTTGCGCTGACCGCACAATGCAGCCAGCAAATTGATCCTGCCCGCATTAACGCTTATATGGATATTGCCCTGAAAGGGCTGGTGGCGGCGCTGCAAAATCAGCCTGAACAAAGTATCCAGTCCTTGAATATCCTGCCATCAGCAGAACGTTCTCAGTTACTGGTGGACTTTAACAATACCACCGTGGCTTATCCGCAGGACAAGCTGCTGGCGCAGTTATTCGAGCAACAGGTGGAACATACCCCTGATGCCATTGCCCTGATCTGGGAGGGCGCTCAACTCAGTTATGCCGAACTGAACCAGCGCGCCAACCAACTGGCTCACGCCCTGATTGCCTTTGGTGTTCAGCCGGATGACCGCGTGGCGATTTGTATTGAGCGCAATCTCGATATGGTGATTGGAATGCTCGGCATACTTAAAGCCGGGGCGGGTTATGTTCCGCTTGACCCTGAATACCCTGCCGAACGTCTGGCCTATATCCTGTCCGACAGCGCCCCCAAATTACTGCTCACCCAGCAGCATTTACAGGCACGATTGCCGGTAGAAGATCTGACCGTCTGGCAATTGGATGAGGCCAGCCATTTAAATACCGTGGCACCGCAACCGACCGATAACCCTGATCCACGCCAGTTGGGGCTGCATCCCCATCATCTGGCCTATATCATCTATACCTCCGGCTCTACCGGCCTGCCCAAAGGCGTGATGATTGAGCACCATAACGTGGTGAATTTCACCTATGCCCAGTGCCAGACCAGTGAGCTCAAATCCACTGACCGCGTCCTGCAATTTGCCTCGGTTTCATTTGATACCGCCGTGTCTGAAATTTTCCCGACACTGGCCGTTGGCGCAACCCTGATCCTGCGTCCGGCACATATTCGCATACCGGATGCCACTTTCAGCCAGTTCTTGCAGGAACAGGCGATCAGCGTCGCCGATCTGCCCACCGCTTTCTGGCACCAGTGGGTACAGGAGATGAAAGCCGGCCGCAGTGGTTTCAGTTCCCACCTGCGTTCGGTCACGGTCGGCGGTGAAAAAGCCGAACACCGCCATTTCGTCACCTGGCAATCGATGCCGGAAACCCGGCACTGCCGCTGGATCGACACCTACGGACCCACTGAAACCACAGTCAGTGCCACTGCGCTGGCACTGGATGACCCTGCTTCCTATGGCATGGACACCCTGTCGATTGGTCATCCTCTGATCAATACCTACATTTATATTCTTGATACGCGGGGGCAACCCGTTCCCATTGGTGTCACCGGAGAAATCTATATTGGTGGCGCAGGGGTTGCCCGGGGCTACCTGAACCGGCCTGAACTCACCGCAGAACGTTTTGTGTCCGACCCATTCCGTGAACAACCCCACGCACGGATGTACCGGACGGGCGATCTGGGCTGCTGGCGGCCGGATGGCACGATTGTCTACCTCGGCCGCAATGATTTTCAGGTCAAAATCCGCGGCTTCCGCATTGAACTGGGCGAAATTGAGGCTCAGTTGGCCGCCTGTGCAGGGGTCAGTGATGCC
The DNA here is from genome assembly GCF_000027225.1 of Xenorhabdus bovienii SS-2004. Lineage (NCBI taxonomy): Bacteria > Pseudomonadati > Pseudomonadota > Gammaproteobacteria > Enterobacterales > Morganellaceae > Xenorhabdus > Xenorhabdus bovienii. Next base: position 2,120,091 of record NC_013892.1, on the reverse strand, counting down.
GTAGTCATGGCGCATGAAGAAGGCAGCGGCGATAAACGTCTGGTGGCATACCTCGTGCCACAGTCCGATGTCACGCTGGATACAGCCGATTTACGTGAACAATTGAGCACTCATCTGGCAGAATATATGCTGCCGAGCGCATTCGTGATACTGGACACCTTCCCGCTGAACCCGAATGGCAAACTGGATCGCAAGGCCTTGCCGGCACCCGATCACGCCGCCTCCGTCAGCCGTGAATATCAGGCGCCTCAGGGTGAAACCGAACAACAACTCGCCACGGTCTGGCAGACTCTGCTGGGGCTGGAACAGGTCGGGCGTCATGACAACTTCTTTGAACTCGGCGGCCATTCGCTGCTGGTGGTCAGCCTGATTGAACAACTGCGTCAACGCAACCTGATGCTGGATGTCAGTAGCGTCTTCTCTTCGCCGACACTGGCGGCGATGGCGGTGCGTCTGACCGCATCAGATTCTGATGGATCTACCGGTGTAAGCGTACCACCGAACCTCATCACCGACGATTGTCAGGCCATTACACCGGAGATGCTGCCTCTGGTGGCACTGACGCAAACCAACATTAACCAAATCGTTACCCAAGTCCCCGACGGGATCAGTAATATTCAGGATATCTACCCACTGGGGCCATTGCAGGAAGGCATTCTGTTCCACCACTTACTGGAAACGGAAGGCGATACTTATCTGGACAACCTGTTGATGACCTTTGACAGCCGCCCGCGTCTGGATGCGTTTTTACTCGCGCTGCAACAGGTGTTCCACCGCCACGATATCCTGCGCAGTGCGATTCTCTGGGATGACCTGCCGCAGCCGGTGCAGGTGGTTTATCGGCAGGCACCGATCCCCGTCACAGAGCTAACCCTGTCGCCGGAGGAAGATGCCGAACAGCAACTACGCCGCTATGTTGATCCCCGCTCGGTACGGATGGATATTACCCAAGCGCCGTTAATGTCTGCCAGCTTTGCCAAAGATCCGCACAGTGAAACCTGGTTTCTGGCATTACTGCACCACCATCTGGTGTGTGATCACCAGTCGCTGGAGATGATATTCAACGAAGTGCAGGCAATCATGATAGGCCAGAGCGACGATTTGCCACCGTCGCTGCCCTACCGTAACTTTATCGCCCAGACCCGCGCTGTACCGCTTGAAAAACATCAGGACTATTTCCGCCAGCTTTTGGGTGATGTGGATGAACCCACCCTGCCCTTCGGCTTACAGGAAGTCTATGGTGAAGATAGCCATATCCTAGAAGCAGAATTCGATCTGGATACTTCGTTTGCGCAGACACTACGGGAATGCGCCCGTCAGCAGGGCGTCAGTGCAGCGGTACTGTTCCACGTCGCCTGGGCGCAGGTACTGGCACAATGCAGCGGACGGGATGATGTCGTCTTCGGTACAGTGTTATTGGGGCGGTTACAAGGGGTTGCCGGTGCCGATCAGACACTGGGAATGTTTATGAATACATTACCCATACGGATCAAGCTGAGTACCTTCAATGTACAGCAGGTCGTCCAGCAGACTTATCGCTTATTGAGTGAATTACTGGAACATGAGCAGGCACCGCTGGCGATGGCTCAAAATTGCAGTGGTGTGACCCCGCCTCTGCCATTGTTCAGTAGCCTGTTGAATTATCGTCACAACCAGGATGATACCCAGCAGACAACCCTCACGGCCTGGGAAGGCATCGGGCTGTTAAATGTCGATGAGCGCACCAACTATCCCCTGAGTTTATCTGTCGATGACACCGCACAAGGCTTTACACTGGTCGCACAATGTGTTCCGGAACTTGATCCCATGCGGATTAATCATTTCATGAACACCGTATTGCAGGGTTTAGTTGAAAGCCTGAAAAATTCGCCTGAACAGACTTGCCTGCAACTCAACATACTGCCGCAGGAAGAACGCACACAGCTTCTGCGAACGTTCAACAACACCCGTGAGGCTTACCCACAGGATCAACTAATCCACCAGCTCATAGAACAACAAGTCGAGCGCTCCCCGACAGCAACTGCACTGATTTATGATGACAATCAATTGAGTTACGACGAGCTGAACCGTCGAGCCAACCAACTGGCACACTCTCTGATTGCGTTTGGGGTACGTCCGGATGATCGGGTGGCCATTTGTGTAGAGCGTGGTCTGGAGATGGTCATCGGCTTATTAGCAATCATGAAAGCGGGGGCGGGTTATATTCCTCTCGATCCGGAATACCCCGCTGAACGCCTGTCTTATATGCTGTCAGACAGCCAGCCCTCCGTATTACTGACTCAGCATAGCCTGCAAACCCGTTTATCTGAGACCAATACGCCAATATTGATACTGGATAGTGATGAATATCAGGCAAATATCATTCATCAACCTGAGTGCAACCTGCCAGCCGCCGATTTAGGTATCACGTCACACAATCTGGCCTATGTGCTGTATACCTCCGGTTCGACGGGACGCCCCAAAGGGGTCATGGTTGAGCATATTGGGGTGGTAAACCTGCTGTTATCAATGAAAGACCGGCTGCAAATCTCTGTCGATGACACCCTGCTCACCGCGACCACAATTGGCTTTGACGTTGCCGCACTTGAGCTGTATCTACCCTTATGCAACGGCAGTACCTGCGTCATAGCACCATCATTGACCGCCAGAGATCCAGAGCAATTAGCGGAATTGATCGCCGCACGCAACATCAAAGTCATGCAGGCGACTCCTACGACCTGGCGTATGCTACTTGATTCCGGCTGGACAGGTGCCGCGATCAAAGCGACAAGCGGAGGAGAAGCATTACCTCACGAACTGGCACAGCGTTTAAAAGAAAAAGTCAGCGGATTGTGGAACCTGTATGGGCCGACAGAAACCACTATCTGTTCAACAGCATCCGGCAATCTACAGACGGAGCCAGAGAGCCGCTATACCACGCCTCAGATCACAATTGGCCACCCGGTTGCCAATACACAGATCTACATTCTTGATAAACACGGTCATCCTGTCCCGGTGGGTGTCGCCGGTGAAATTTATATCGGCGGCATTGGTGTCACTCGCGGCTATTTTAATCGTCCGGATCTCACGGCAGAGCGTTTTGTCGATGATCCATTCAGTGACGAAGCGAATACATCGGCTGATAGACGCATGTATAAAACGGGAGATTTGGGACGGTGGCTTCCCGACGGCAACATTGACTATCTCGGGCGCAATGATTTTCAGGTCAAGATCCGCGGATTCCGTATTGAGTTAGGGGAAATTGAAGCCAGATTACTCGCCTGTGCCGATATCAGAGAAGCCGTTGTTATGGTTCGTGAAGATACCGCTAATGATAAGCGTCTGGTCGCCTATCTGGTATTACAACCGGAAACGTCCCTGAATCTAGAGAAACTCCGTGAAACGTTACAGGCCAGTTTAGCCAGCTATATGGTTCCGAATGCTTTCGTGACACTAGATTCATTCCCGCAGACACCAAACGGTAAACTGGATCGCCAAGCGTTGCCATTACCGGACGACTCAGCGGTTATTGCTCAAATCGGTTATGAACCGCCTGTCGGAGAAACAGAAAATATCATTGCTGACGTCTGGCAAGACAGCCTCGGCCTCGAACGTGTCGGCAGGCATGATCATTTCTTCGAATTGGGTGGTCACTCCTTATTGACATTGCAGGTTGTCGTACGCTTACGTCAGGCGCTCGGCCTTGATATCGCCATACGCGACCTGCTTATTCACCCGACAATCAGCGAATTAGCCGCTTATCTTCAAGCGAAAAATTCATTGAGTGCCCCTCTGGCTCAACAGAAAAATATCGTCACAATCCGTAAAGGAAACGGAAATTCCTCATTGTTCCTCATACATCCGGCGGGAGGTGACGTTCAGTATGCTTATGATCTTGCCCCTTATATTGATGATAAGGCTCAGTCAATTTATGGGATTATCGCCAGTGATACCTTCGGGGAAGAAAATGCCCAGTTAACCATCAGCAAAATCGCCGAAGAGTACGTTACCTGTCTCCGTCAGATGCAGATACAGGGGCCTTATGATCTGGCCGGATGGTCAATTGGAGGAACCATTGCGTATGAAATGGCATGCCAACTGACAGCCGCGGGTGAAGCCGTCAATTTTGTCGGTCTGTTTGATTCAGGTGCCAGCTATCAGGACGCATTTTCTCTGGAAGAAAAACAGGCCGGTCTGCCATTTAATGAAACAGCCACATTGCTTGAGGTACTGCCAGAAAATATGCCGGCCTCTCTGCATGATCAGATACAGAGATTAGCGAACAACCATGACTGCTCTGCAATATTAATGCTTGCTCAACAGAACGATTTATTACCTGCTTCTGAGAATATCAGGCAACAATTACACCTTTATCACAACATTTCTGTCGCTGCTTATCACTATATTCCCTCTACAGCGGCGGTTAACGTCACCCTGTTCAGAGCAACGGAAGAAAATGATCAGAGTAGTCATGCCCTTGGCTGGGAAGCCGTTATACCGAAGGAACGGCTGACTGTCATTCCGATCAACGGTTCTCATGAATCCATCATGGAGCAGCCCCATATCCAAGATGTCGGAAAAGTATTACTTTCAGCCATGACGACCCCAAGAGGACATTAATCGATTTAAAGAGCGTTCGCAAAAGCGGACGCTCTTTTTATTTGCTTCTCTGATGACTGATTTAACTACTGAGACAAAAATATGAAATCTCAAACGTTTAAAATAAAATAACCTATAATCCAATTTATTCTATGATAAAAATATATTTATATATTATCTATTAAATATAAATATAAATATAAATATAAATATAAATATAAATATAAATATAAACATAAACAAAATAATACTTTCAACAGTACTAGCATTTAAATAAAAAATAAACATGCCTGTAATAGCGGAAATTTCTTTAAATAAAACAAAAAATTCCCGCTCTGGCTCTCATCAGGCTATTAAAGAACTTTTAAAAATTCAGCCAGAATCGGGTTAAAAATATCTGGTGCTTCCCAGAATGGTGCATGATCAACGCCGGCCAAGTTAAACACCTGTCCTTGCCAAAGGTTTCTATAATTTAATCCATTAATATAATCGTGATTAATGAAAGGATCACCAGCACCATTGACAATAGCCAAAGGAATTTCACTTTGCGCTTGGTCGCAGATCACTGCATGTATGTAGCCTCACAGGAACAATCACCACCTCCCGAGGAGGTGGTTTAAGGATTACAATGAAAAATCAAGCATCTTCAATTACGGCTTAGGCTTATTCAAATAAAACTCGTTATCTATTCCAAATAAAACTCGTTATCTATATTTATGTCACGATTCCCATCAGAATCATATACACCATCCCCATTCCCTCCATATCCATGGGTACGTTTAGCCAAATATTTATATTCTTCCCCTGCATATTTAACATGCAGATTAATTCGGTATCCACCTGAATGGTTCATCCAACAATCACCATGAATCAATCTGTGCGCAGGTAGTAGTTTATTGTCATTTCCATCAATCACTTTAGCCTTATAAGCTGCCCTACTGGCATTCCCAGAAAGATTAGCCTTATCCAGATCTTGTGTAACAAGATCAGAGTCCTTAAATTTCCTAATAGTGGCTTTATATGAAACATACATTGGTACAAGTAACTTTTTCCCTCCAAAATCAATATATCCATCAATTACATCAAGATATATTGAATGTGCCCTGTCAATAAAAAGACTTCGACATGTTTTCACTTCTGAAAGATTGAAAAATAGAGCAAAAATGTTGTACCGTGAGCTGACTTCTACCGATGACCATATCTGGTGTGGCTTAAGATGTCTTACGGGTAAATTATTGCTACTGACTACCGTATTAAGTCCAATAAAACCCCTCGCGGTTAATTTTATTCGAACACTAATTCCAAAATATTCAGGCTTAGGAACAAATGTAGTTTTATGCAACTTCGAAGATGAAATCTCCTGATAAGTGTAATCCTTATAATCAAGCAATTTCCCAGAGTTAGCATCTTCCATCTCCACTCTCATCTTATTTATCGGTTTATACTTGTTTGAATTTAGTGCATTCCACGTTATAGATATCCCATCATCGGTGAAAGCTGGAGTCCAGTTCTCTGAAGAAGACACTGAGACCAATTTTCCCTCATTAGGATATTCTACCGATTTTATATCCACCTCAGGTTTATCATATAATTCAACATCATAACCACCATGACTGGACATATAGTAATCATTTTGTTCTACATATAGAGTCATTGTTGCACTACCAGTACCTTTTTTACTCCACAACCCGTCTCGTGATACTTCTATGACTTCTTTATTACCACTCTCCCAACGCTCCTTGGCATGTACAGGTAACTGGAATGGTTGTTGTATTTTACTATTTCCAGCTACCCAATCTTGAACAACAGCCTCATCAAAAGAAATATCCACCTTGCCCTTATTCAGTACATACGCAACATCAGCAGTCGATGCCGTAAACTGATTTGTTTCCGGTGTTTTGATGGTTATTGTGGTGTTTCCAGGTTTCACCATGCTGAGGTTGCCCTGCTTATCTACCTTCACCACACCATTATTGTGACTGGAGAAATTCGCCTGTTGCAATAAGGCCTGAGCATCCACATCCTGATTTGCAAAACTTGGCGTGACGGCATAATTTTTGCCATCATTCCAAACAGCGACAATCTGCTTGATCTGATGCTGCAATTGAGGTGTTGCCTTCTTAACTTCCAATGTATAGCTGGCTGTAGACGAATGATATTGACCATTCGTTCCTGTCTGTACCGTGATGGTCGCTGTCCCGGCTTTCCACAATGTAACCTTACCGCTATCATCAACGGTGGCGACATCATCCGCAGAACTCGTCCACATCTGACGTATCCCTGCCGGTATCCCGCCATCTACTACTTTCTGGGAGTGAGCATAACGTTTGGTATAAGTCACCTGTTGCGTGGCATTGGCAAAACGGAGATCTGGCGTAATAGCGCCCACTGAGACAGTTAATGACTGACCGATTGATTTTCCTTCCACAGCCGCCTGAATTTCCTGGCTTCCTTTATTCTTCGCCGTCGCTGAAGCAGAATAAGTGCCATCACCGTTATCCTGCATCAGGGTTGGCGTTACCACAAAGCCCTTGAGCGGATTCGGCAAGTGAATATTGACGGTTTTACCACTGATGGCGTTACCAAACTTATCTGCCAGTTTAACTGTCAGTATTGCCTGTTCTTTAGCATCAGAGCCAATTTGCCTCTTATCTGCCATAAACGTGGAATGCGCCGGGTCAATGTCAGCGGGAGTAAACTCCACTGCCGGTGCCAAATATTGCCCTCCTGAAGACAATAACGCCGTCACCTTCGCCGTACCTGC